>JAITGW010000113.1 GCA_031280325.1 Oscillospiraceae bacterium | reverse complement strand
TCCCTGATACAGGCGGCTTGTGTCGTCTGTGTTTGTGTTGCTCACATCCCTCGTTCCAAAGACCAAAACTTTTTTGCTTTTCTCTATTGACTTTTAATAGCTGGTCTTATTTGCTGATGATTCTACCACATGGCGCGGTAATAGTCAAATTTTTTAACGCATTTTTTGACATTCAGGCGTGTCTCGCTCTGCCGCCGCGCGTCGTTTTATTTCCTCTGTCAGCGTTTTGATGTCCGCAAGTGAATTGATTTGCGTAATACGCTCTTTCCAGCGGAAAGAATGCGGCACGCCGCGCAGATACCACGCATAGTGCCGCCGCGCGCCGAGACACGCCGCGCGCTCTCCGCTTATCTCGCAGGAGAGCGCAAGCTGGCGGTAAGCCATGTCGGCAAGCTCATACAGCGATGGCGGCGGCGGAATCGGCTCTCCGGCAACGGCGGCGGCGGCGTCGCGAAAAATCCACGGGTTGCCGAACGCGCCGCGCCCGATCATCACGCCGTCAGCGCCGGTGTAATCCAGAATGCGCCGTGCGTCTCCGCCGGAAAACACGTCGCCGTTTGCGATGACTGGGATCGTGACGGCGCGCTTCGCGTCGCGTATACAGTTCCAGTCTGCCCGCCCGGAATACATCTGCGCGCGCGTTCGTCCGTGGATGGCGACTGCGGCGGCGCCCGCCTCCTGCGCCATGACCGCGAAAGGCACGGCGTTTTGGCTGCCCATGTCAAAGCCTCGCCGGAACTTTACGGTGACAGGGCATGGCACAGCCGCTGTAACAGCGCGGATTATCTCGCGCGCAAGCTCCGGTTTTTGCATGAGTGCGGAGCCTTCCCCGTTTTTGACGATTTTGCCCACAGGGCAGCCCATATTGATGTCGATAAAATCCGCGCCCGAACGCTCCAGCGCAAGCGCCGCTGCGCGCGCCATACAGTCCGGATCGCTGCCGAAAATCTGCGCTCCGATCGGGTGTTCTTCCGGTGAGACGCGCAGCAGCGTGCGCGTCTTGGCGTCCTGATACACAAGAGCCTTTGCGCTGACCATTTCGGTGTACGCCGCGCCAGCGCCCAGCTTACGGCACACGCACCGGAACGCGAGGTCACTAACGCCCGCCATGGGCGCAAGAAAAAGAGGTGAGGCAATATCAATATTTCCGATACGCATTTGTAAATCCTTTGAATTCGTCGGAGTTTTATGCTATTATAAGAGCAAATGCAAATTCGGCGGCTTTGCCGCCGAGATACTGCTCCGGAGTGCGGAGGCGTTCCGCCGCGGCGCGCCGCCATGCAAAGTGTTTCGGAGGGCTTTGCCCGCCAAAGCGGATACAATGCCGACAATTATACATTATCTGAAAGGAAAACACAATGGATTTTAAGAAAAATGACGAGCTTTTGCTTGCAATAACAGGATATAATTCTGAAGGGTACGGCGTAGCGCGCGCTTCTGGGCGCGTCATTTTTGTGCAGAGGGCGCTGCGGGGCGAGCTTGTGCGCGCGCGGATACTCAAGGTCACAAACAACGCGGCATACGCTAAAACGATTGAAATTACGGAGCCGTCGCCGTGCAGAGCAGCGCCGGAATGTATGCATTTCGGAAAGTGCGGCGGATGCTCGCTGCTGCATATGACTTACGCTGAGGAGCTGGAATACAAGCGGGAGAAAGTGAAGGAGGCTTTTGCGCGCATTGCAGGGATTGACGCTGTGGTTCCGCCCGTAGCTCCGTCGCCGGAGACTCTGGGATATCGCAACAAGGCAATTTTCCGCGCTGCGACGATTGACGGGCGCGCCGTCACGGGGTTTTACCGCGAGCGAAGTCACGACATCACGCCGATAGGTGAGTGTCCGTTTCAGCCGGGAGGGGCAAATATTGCGGCGCGCGTGCTGAGGCAATGGATGGACGAGTACGGCGTTTTGGGATATGGCGACCTGTCCGGAGAGGGAATAATACGCCATTTATTTTACCGCGAGGGGCGAGGGACAGGAAAAGCTCAGATCGTAATCATTGCGGCGCAAGATAATATTCCGCGATTAGAGGAGCTTACGCGGCGTCTGCGCGCGGAAATTCCCGGACTTGCGAGTATACTCTTGCGCGTTAACTGGCATACCGGCAACATTGTGCTGCGCGGCAAGAGGCGGTTGCTTTGGGGCGACGACGAGCTTGAAGATACGCTTATGGGACTGAAATTCGGGATTGACCATATGGCGTTTTATCAGGTGAATCATGCCCAGACAGAGAAGCTATACGGCTGCGCGCTTGATTTTGCGGAACTGTCTGACCGCGACGAGGCGCTTGATATATATTGCGGTGCGGGAACTATTACGCTGCTCGCGTCGCGCCGTGCCGGACGCGTGACGGGAGTGGAGCTTGTTCCGGAGGCGATCGAGAGCGCAGAGCACAGCGCGGAGCGCAACGGGATTACGAACGCGGGGTTTACCCGCGCCGACGCGGCGCAGTATATGAGCGAGCGCGCCGAAAATGGAAGCGCGCCGAGCGTTGTTATAGTCGATCCGCCGAGGAGAGGACTTTCGCCGGAGGTAATTTCGGCGACGGAGCGCCTCGCGCCGGGACGCATTGTGTACGTTTCGTGCAACCCGGCGACGCTTGCGAGGGACTGTGAGCTGTTTGCGCGGCATGGGTACAAGGTATCGTGCGTACGCGCGTTCGATATGTTTCCGCGGACGGTGCACGTTGAGACTGTCACGCTGCTGAGGAAAGCTTAGCCCACGCGATTGTTTTCAATTGCCCGCTCAACGGCTTTCACAAGCTCCACAAGCGGAATGACCGCGGCGGAGAGGCCGAGGGATACTGCGATCTCCCGCAGGGCAAGCGGGGAGAGGGAGAACATTGCGGCAAGCGCGGGAATGTATATCACGGCGAGTGTCATAATAAGCGAGAGGACGGCGGCTCCCCACATGGCAAGATTCGGAGTTTTGAGTCTGAATATGCTTCCGCGCTGGGCGCGCATGTTGAACGCGTGGAAAATTTCGCACATCGACATG
>JAITGW010000135.1 GCA_031280325.1 Oscillospiraceae bacterium | reverse complement strand
GCAGCTCGCCCAGCTTCAGAAGAAACGACCGCTGCTCCTCAAGCAGATGCTGCGCCGCGAGGACAAATTTTGCGGTCTCGCCCTGAACTGCGCGGAGGCGCTCTTGCTCGTCGGCGAGGGCGCTGTCGCTCTCGCGCATTTTCCGGCGGATCTCAGTGTCCGCCTGAGCGAGCATTTCGGCGCTCTGCTCCCGCGCTTCCGACACGAGAGCGTCACCCGTGCGCTGTGCCGTAAGCAGTGCGGCGCGCATAGAATCCTCTGTAGAGCGGTATTCCTCAACCTTTTCCACGAGAACCTTTATCTTTTGCTTTAGTATGGCGTTCTCTTTGTACAGCGCAGTAAACTCAGCCGTGACGGTTTCCTTGAATTCGTCGACGGCGCTCATGTCATAGCCGTTGAATACGACTCTGTCAAACCCTTTTCCGGTGATTTCAGCAGGCGTAAGCATATCCGTGCCCTCTTCCCTTTCGCTTTAATATCGTTCCTATGACTGTTGTTATCAAACTCTAAAAAACCCCGTTGTTTTCAAGCTCGTCCACAATGTCGCCGAAGATATCGACGTTGTACGGCGTAATCAAATATGTGTTCACCGCAACCTGCTTGATGTTCCCTTTCTGCGCGTAAACCACGCCGGAGAGAAAGTCAAGAATCCGCCGCGACTGAGGCTTGTCCGTATCCTCAAGGTTGAGTACTACGGTCTGCCGCTCAAGCAGGTGCGACGCGACGGTGGCGGACGCCTCAAACGTTGTGGGCTTGGCGAAATATACTTGAAGCTGCGCCGTGGCGTGGATTGTTGTGACCTTGCTTCCGCCCTCTCCTTTTGCGGAGGCAAAGCCGCCATAGCTTGGTTTTGCCTGTGACGGAGAGGTCGAGGTCTGCGGCATCGGCGGCGCGGGGGGAGTATAGCCTTCATACTCATCCTCGTCGTCACTGTACGGGTTGAGGAAATTTTTAATCCAGGTCGGCATTGCCATTATAGTATGTACCTCCGAAAATAATCCGCGTCAAATGCGGTGAAAGCGCTGCGCGGTCCGCGTCAGTAAGCCCTCGCGCCGAATATCCGCGAGCCGACGCGGACAATGCTCGCCCCTGCGCGAATTGCGGAGGAGAAGCTGTCGCTCATTCCCATGGACAGATACCGCATAGAGATATTATCGTATTTTTTGTCGCGTATGTCAACAAAAACATTATACATTCCGTCAAAAAATCTCATTTGCTCCCGCGCCGAATCGGCCGGCGGAGGGATACACATTAAGCCTTGTATGAAAACCCCTTGCGTTGCAGCGGATTTTTGAAGCAGCTCCGGCAGCTCTTCCGGCAGGACGCCGCCCTTGGAGGCTTCGCCTCCAATGTTCACCTCAATAAGGACGTTTTGGGTAATCCCCCTTGAAACGGCGCATTTGCCGATAAGCGCCAGCAGCTCCGGCGAATCCACGGATTCAATCAGTCCGCACAGCCCGACCACATGACGAACCTTGTTTGTCTGGAGCTTGCCGATAAAGTGCAGAGGAGCGCCGGTATACGCGCCTTCCGCGCTTTTTTGAAGCATTTCCTGAACGCGGTTTTCCCCCGCCGCGTCCGCTCCGGCGGAGATCGCCTCCCGCACACGCGCGGCGCTGTTCATTTTAGACGCCGCGACAAGCGTGATATCTTCCGCGGCGCGCCCGACAGAGAGGGCTGCGGCCGCGATTTCCTCCCGCACGCGCATTACATTGTCGTAAATTTCACTCATCGGATTACCTTGCCGTCATATAAGTCTTTAGCCTTCAAAATAATCTCCGCCCCGTCGCGCAGATACGCCGCGCGTTCCGCGTTTGTGTTCGCTCTCGCGCCCTGCCCCTCGGGATATTCCGTCCGCGCAGCGACAAGGACGCTTTCGCCGTTGTCGTACAGCACGTCAACGTCGATTCGGAGCGCGCGCGTCACGACGGCGGAGTAAACATACGCGCCGCCGTCCTCGTCATACCGCAGCGCGGTCTTCGGGATCGAAAGCCCCGGAGTGTCGGTAAAAACAACCTCGCCGGAGACCTCCCGCGCGGCAAAGGTATCCGAAATAAACTCCCCGCAGGAGAACACGGCCACGGCATAGCCGCCATACGCCTTGCCGACGCGCTCCGCCCTCATGCTGTACGGCTCCAGGCGAAAGCGCGGAATCAAAACCTTGACTGCCTTTCCGATAAAGCCATCGGACGTTTCGTTTCCCGTCAGGCGTTCTGCCTCGGATTCCGTCACCACCGCGGCAAAGTACCAACGGATGCCGTATACAAGCTTGCCCACTCCGCCGGTAACGCCCTGATTTTTGAATATCATGCCAAGCTCGGTCGGCGTAAGCTCCTCAAGAATCCTCCCCGGGAAGATACTCTCATACCCGTCCACATATGCGCAGTATATCCCGGCGCGCGGCGCGGTTACGGTACCCGACGGCGTGCCGAGCGAGCTCAGCTCCGTTTCAATTCGCGCGATTTCAGCCGCGACGTCCTCCTGCTCCGTCCCGAAAATCAGCGCCTCGGCGTCAAGGCTGAGCCGCTCCGCCTCGGGCAACCGCCGCTCGGCAAGAGCGGAGGAAAGGGCAAGCACGCCCTCTCCGCCGCTGCGGCGCTTTTCCGCGCCGGAAAGCTTCTCCGCGGCGCGCAGCGACTCAAGCCGCGCGTGTTCCTGCCGTATTCTCAAAAAGCTCTCGCTGTCTTCCAGCCCGGAATATATGTCGGCAAGCTTTTCGCCCGAGGCGACCTTTGCCCCGTCATAGGTTTGAAGCACCGCGACGGACATATTTCCGGGCATAACAGACTCATCGCGGACGATATAGCCCGTGACAAGCGCCGATTCTCCGGCGGAGCGCGTGTAGGCGCGGATAATCCGCACGGGCTCCGCAAGCGTGTTATACAGCCCGATTCCGAATGTCGTGCCGACGGCAAGCACGAGAACCGCCGCCGTGATTTTCGTCATCGGGTCACGCGGGGCGCGCCGTTTTTTTCGTGAGCGCTCCACCCTATGACCGTTCGTCCGGCGTGAGTTCAATGGGGCGCGCCGGAATAATCGTCGAAATCGCGTGCTTGTATATGAGATTCTGCTTTCCGTCAGTGTCAAGCACGACGGTGAAGCTGTCAAAGCCCATCACAAGTCCGCGAAGCTGAAAGCCGTTGACGAGAAAAACGGTCACCGCGACCTTCTGCGCCCGCGCGCGGTTGAGAAAAACGTCCTGCAAATTGATACCGTTCGCCATTGTCGTTACCTCTTTCCTTTATGTATGGTCCCGCGGGAGGGGCGTGCCTTCCCGCGGCTTGTCCAAGGCTGATTATACGCCCGGCGCGCCCAAGAATTCCGTCACATTTCGGGCTGCGCTATCGAAATCGGGCAGCGGATCCCACAATATCTCGCGGTACGCCCCTTGATGACGGAACCACGTCACCTGACGTTTTGCGTAATTTCTGCTGCGCCGCCGAATAAGCTCCGCCGCGCCGCCGATATCGCCG
>JAITGW010000101.1 GCA_031280325.1 Oscillospiraceae bacterium | reverse complement strand
CAGCTTTACGAGCTGCCTGAATTTTGCCTCTGAAATTTTTGAACGATTTGCATACTTGTTTTTCTTTGTCATGACTAGTATTATACCACGGTCCTTCGCTCTGTTCTAGTCAAGACCCTTAATTAAGATATTGTACCCCCCTTCTGTTTGTCAATAGCTTTTTCGGAATTCCGGAAACTTTATTTCCCCTGCGTTCCCTTCTGCCCGCACAATCACAAAAAACATCCCGCCGTTTGGCGGGATGTTTTATCCGGTTTCGGATCAGCTCCAGAGGCTGCGGTTGTTTTCGACGACCTCGCCGGCGGCGCGCAGAAACTTGCCCGCGGCGCGTTTTGCGTCGCGGGTTCTCGGCGCGACCACAAGACCGACCGCCGTGCCCGCCACAACTCCGATGGCGACGCCCGCGGCGATGCCCTTGCCTGAATGCGTCATGACTGTCTCCTCCGTTCATCTGACTGTCAGTTATTCGCGCGTAAAATGCCGTATGTCAATACCGCGAAAGCTTGCGCGGCTTTGACACGCGTAGCGCTGAATGTAGTATGCGTTGACCTCGCGCGTTTATGCTTGTCAAATCGCGCGGCTTGATGTATAATTTACAAATAACAGCACAATCACATTTCCAATGGCATATAAGTATAATTTATTTCAATTCATGCCAACCTAGGAGCGTCGCTATGCTTAAAATCACCGGCGCGCGCGTTATCGACCCGGCCTGCGGTCTCGACGGAGTCTCCGATATTTTCATCGGCGGCGGCGTTTTTGCGCTTCCCGGAGCGGCGAGTGAAATCATCGCCGCGCCCGGACTTGTCGCCGCGCCGGGGCTTGTGGATCTGCACGTACACCTCCGCGACCCGGGCTTTGAGTATAAGGAGGACATTCTCTCCGGCGCGCGCGCCGCCGCCGCGGGCGGCATTACGACCGCACTTTGTATGCCGAACACAAATCCCGTAACCGACAGTCCCGAAACACTCTCATACATTCTTAAAAAAGCGGCAGCCGCCCCAATTAATATTCTCCCCTATGGCGCGGCAACGCTTGGTCAGCGCGGACGCGAGCTTACGGATTTCGCCTCGCTCAAGGCTTGCGGAGCCGTCGCCTTATCGGACGACGGCAGCCCGATAACAAGCGCCGCAGTCATGCGCGCCGCCCTGACCGGCGCGAAAAAGCTCGGCATGATCATCAGCTCCCATTGCGAGGATGCGGAATTGGCGCAAAATTTCGCCGTGAATGAGGGCGCGGTATCCAAAAAGCTCGCGCTGCCCGGCCGTCCGGCAATCGCGGAGGAGCTTATGGTCGCGCGGGAAATTATGCTCGCCGAAGATACCGGCGCGCACGTCCATATCGCGCACGTTTCAACCGCAAAGTCGGCAGAGCTTATACGCGCCGCAAAATCCCGCGGCGCTCCTGTCACGGCGGAAACCTGTCCGCAATATTATACGCTGACGGAGGATGAAATACTCCTGCGCGGCGCTTTCGCGCGGGTCAACCCGCCGCTGCGCACACAGCGCGATGTTGAGGCAATAATCGCCGCGCTGCTCGACGGAACGCTGGACGCCATTGTAACCGACCACGCGCCGCACTCACCCGAGGAAAAATCCCGTCCGCTTGCCGACGCGCCGAGCGGCATGATCGGGCTTGAAACATCGCTTGCCGCGACGCTCACAACGCTGTATCACACCGGAAAGCTTGATTTATCGGGCATCATCCGCCTGATGTCGGCAAATCCCGCTAAAATTTTCGGACTGCCCTGCGGCAAGATAAGCGCCGGGCAAAGCGCCGATCTCGTCCTGTTTGACCCAAACGCGGAATGGACGGTTCGCGCGGAGGACTTCCAGTCCAAATCGCGCAACTCTCCTTTTATCGGCAAAACGCTGCGCGGCAAGGTTGTCATGACCTTTTCCCGCGGCACACTCGTATACGACGGCAGAAAGGCGCGATAACATGTCATTTGATACGCTCATTGAAAAAATCGACAGGCGGAATAATCCCTCCGTCATAGGACTTGATCCTGACACGGCGCACATCCCGCGGCACTTGCTTGATGCCGCAATCGCGAAGCGCGGCGAAACGCTGGACGCGCTCGCCGCCGCCGCGGAGGCATTTTGCACAGGCATAATCGACGCGGTGTGTGATATCGTCCCGGCGGTAAAACCGCAGACGGCATTTTTCGAGAGACTGGGCGCGCCGGGCACGGCGACGCTCGCCCGCGTCGCGCAGTATGCGTCGGAGCGCGGACTGTACGTTATAGCGGACGCAAAGCGCGGCGACATCGGCACAACCGCCGCGGCTTACGCCGACGGATTTCTCGGCTCTGTGAAAGTCGGAAAGCAGGAGATTTTTCCGTTCCGCTTCGACTCTCTCACCGTCAGCGGCTATCTCGGCTCGGACGGGCTTGTTCCGTTTTACGACGCCGCGAAAAAGCACAAAAAATCTGTCTTTGTCCTTGTAAAAACCTCCAATCCATCCTCCGGCGAGCTTCAGGATCTGGTCTCTGACGGCACTAAAATTTACGAGCGCATGGGCGCTTTGCTGGAGTCGCTCTCCGCAAAAAACTCAGGAAAATACGGTTACAGCCCTCTTGGCGCGGTCGTCGGCGCGACGTATCCGCGCGAGCTTTATGCGCTCAGGCGCGGACTGCCGCACACGTTTTTTCTCATCCCCGGCTATGGCGCGCAGGGCGGGGGAGCGGCCGATGTTGTTCCCGCATTTGATAAAGACGGGCGCGGCGCAATTGTCAACTCCTCACGCGGAATTATCGCAGCGTGGAAAAAAACAGGTAACGACGGAACAGATTTCGCGGAAGCCGCCCGCCGCGCGGCGCTTGAAATGCGGGACGACCTCGCCAGGGCGCGGTGCGTCTGATGAGCGTTTTTTCCTCGCTCCGCGCGCTTGACGAGCGCCTCTTCTCCGCTCTTACCGCGCGGCGCGCCCCGTTTTTCAGCGCGCTGATGGTCACGGTATCCCGCATTGGGGACTCAGGCGCGATCTGGCTTGCCGCCGCCGCCGCCATGCTCCTCTTTCGCCGCACGCGCAAAGCCGGCGCCGTGACACTGCTCGCCCTCGGACTGTGTACGCTTGTGAATACCGTAATTATCAAAAATATTGTCATGCGCCCGCGCCCGTATGAGGTGCTGGCAAATATCACGACGCTTGTGCCGCTACCCGCCGATTCATCGTTTCCATCAGGGCATACGGCGGCGGCGTTTGCCTGCGCCCTGGCGATTTATCACTCGCGCGGCGCAAAATACGGGGTGGCGGCGCTTTTTTTCGCAGCGCTGACCGCGCTGTCGCGCGTATACGTCGGAGTGCATTATCCAAGCGACGTTCTTTCCGGCGCCCTTGTGGGATTTCTTTGCGGCGCCGCCGCGCCGCGGCTGTCTCTTCTCGGTCTGCGCCTCGCCAAAGCGGCGGCATGGATAGCGCGCAAATAGATCGTAGCGTGACGCGAAAAAATTCTCCGCGCGGCGCGAAAAAATTTCAGCCGCTTCTTGACAAACGGGAATTCATAGTGTATAATCAGAACAGTTGAGCAATTGATCAACCAACATAAACAGGAGGGAAGTCACATGCAAGAGAAACGACCGCTGCTTTGCGACTGCGGCGTTATGAGCGGCGACATTGTTGATGAGGTTCGCGCCCAAATGCCGCCCGGCGGCGATTTTCACCAGCTTTCAAGCCTGTATAAGATGTTCTCGGATCCCACGCGGCTGCAAATTCTCTGGGCGCTTAACTGTCACGAGCTGTGCGTGTGCGATCTGACGACGCTGCTTGGCATGACAAAATCCGCGATCTCCCACCAGCTCAAGGGTCTTCGTCTTGCAAACCTCGTAAAGTACGAAAAGCGCGGCAAAAGCGTGTGTTATTCCCTTGCGGACAGTCATGTAAAGGACATTTTTGAAAAAGGCTTTGAGCATATCCACGAATAGCAAAGCTATATTTTTTCCCGCAACAGTTGAATACGTGAGCAACTATAAGTGCGTTTACGGAGGGTGGTTCAATGGAAAAAGAATATATTTTAAGCGGTCTCACCTGCGCCGGCTGCGGCGCGAAAATTGAGGCCGCGGCGCGGCAGCTGACCGGTGTGAAGCGCGCGTCGCTCAACTTGATGACGCAAACGCTTACGCTTGAATCAGAAAATTTCGGCGGCATACCGGAAGAGCTCCAAAAGCTCATACACCGGTATGAGCCGGACGTTTCCGTCT
>JAITGW010000050.1 GCA_031280325.1 Oscillospiraceae bacterium | reverse complement strand
AAATGGGATATGTTGAGTTAGATTACGCAATTTGTATTTTTATATCTGCGCGTTTTTTTCATCTCGGCGACATCCGATTTGAGCGATTGAACTCCCCGTCGGCATGATCCCTCGGAGCGCGGCGGCGGCGTCCCGGAGGAATTTACCGGGGTCAGTATAGCGCGTTTCAAAGATTTTCGAGTCCCCTATTTGGTGTATATTTCAAAAAAATATCCGTATACACCAAATGGTGTATTGATTGTGATTACTATAAACGTAATATCAGATTACATATTTGATGCCCGCTGAAATTCACCCGAAAAAAGTTAAAAATTGACCTTATCTGACCTTTGGTACGGCTTAAACCATTTTCCCCGTAAATTCCCGCAAGGTGTGTTTCGCAACGCAAAAATTGTTATTGATTTACTCAACGTTTTATGCTATAACGGTATGGTTGAAAAATCACTTCTGAAAGAGGTAAAAGAGCATGGCTGAAACGACCCTCGCCGAACGCATGGCAAGAATCGTAAAAGAATCCGGCAAGACCAAAGTGGACTTTGCCAAATCGGTCGGCATCACAAGGAATTATCTGCACACCGTGCTGTCGGGGAAGAACGCCAAGGTGTCCCGGACGCTCGCGCTTTTAATAGAAAAGGAATACGGCTATCCCGCAGATTGGGTATTAACCGGGTCGGGCAGCGTCGCGCTGAAAGAAATCGTCGGCAAAATGAACGGGCTTGACGACGAGGCCATACAGAAGGTAGCCGCCCTCCTTGATGAACTGGAGGGGGACTCCCAATGACGAACCAATCCATCCTGCTTGAAAACGAAAATAAACGGCTGAACCTGCGTCTGCCGTGGCTGATTTGCTTTGCTATGTTTACGGTTTGGCAAATGGGCATGGTCTATTTCTCCGGGCAAACCTTGTCGGTGGACGGCAGAACGCCTATCCCCGTGGACGTGGACGATATAACCGTGATTATCGCGGCGGGGTACGGTCTTGCGCTTCTTGTAATGGGTTTAATCCCGCAAATCGTTGTATGGGCGGAGCGCGTAACCGCCTCGGCCGCCCTGCTGTCCGCGCTCGCGCTGTTCCTGCCGCTCGCGCCCGAAACGCTGGCTGTCGCGCTGTACGTTCAGTTTTTTTGCTGCTGCTTCATGATAGGCTTTGAAACATCCATAATCGTGGGGCTGTTCACCGAGAAAACCGCCGTCCTGCATTTGACGGCCGCGTATGGGATTGCGAACGGTCTGGTCGCTGCTTTGCACAACGATTTCCTCAAAATTGACTTCGCGTGGTTTCGGCTGTTTACAGTGATTGCCCTCGTTCTTATGCTGCTGTTCTTTTGGAGGCTCCCCGGCAAGGTGTGGACGCGCTCGGTCAAAAAAGCGGACAAATTGGCCGCGCCGAAACGGTTATTCGCGGGGATATTCCTATGGACGGCCACAAGCTGCTTTGTCATTCTGTTCGGCGCTGCCGTGGCGGAGGGCTTTACGCACGGCGTGTCGGTGTTTTATCTGTCGGGCGCGGCCGCCGGGATGTTCCTCTATCTCCTGTGGAAACGCTTCGGCGTCCGGCCGGTTCGGGTTTTCCCGATCTATATCGCGCTTGGGGCGATGGGTTTCGTATTGGCGATTGCCTCGCTGTACGTTCCCGCGCCCCCGTTGTGGGCTTGCGTTTTTCTCGGTGTGGGCAGTATGGCGTGTTGGATCAATCCGCTTCTCGGCGTTTTGATGGCGAAGCAATATCCGTCCAGATTTATCGCCCCCGGCATTATCGGTGTGGCGTTTGTCACGGTGATGATACACACCGCGCTGCTGGACGTGTTCCGCGCCAATGTAACCGCGCTGTATGTGGTTTATCTGGTGATTGCCGTGGCGTGTGTCATCCTTTATTTGATATTGGAGCCGTATCTGCTGTACGCTTTCCACGGCAAGCCGCTCATCAGCGGGGAGCGGGCGGCGGAATTGAACGAGGCGGCAAGGGCGGCGAGGGGAAAGGGAGAAGCGTTCCCGGAGGACGCGCCCGCCGCGCCCGTTCTCCCGGAAACGCCGTGCCGCACGGAGGATGAATTGACCGACCGGGAAAAGCAAATCGCGCAGGAATTGATGCTGGGGCTGGACTATAAGCAGATTGCGGCCAAACTATACATATCGCCGTATACGGTAAGCTCCCATAAAAAGTCCATTTACACGAAAAAAGGGGTTCACAATGTCGCCGAATTAATCCTGAAAATGGGCAAGCTGCAGACGGAAAACGGCGCGGAGAGTGAGGAGGTGAGCATTGATGAACGACCATCTTGAACCATATATCACACAGGGCGAGCCTGAAAAACAGGAGCGCAGCTATGTCTGGCACACCGCCATCGGTCTTCAGAAAGTCGATGGGCTGGAGCCGTCCGAATATCTGATCAAAACCGCCAATCAGAACATCAACGGAGACATCACCCTCGACGAGGCTCAGCAGCTAATAGAGGGTTATTACAAAGCCCGCCCCGCGCAGCCTGATGAGAGCCGCACCGAAGAGGCGGACAAGGTTTCGGCGCGGATCGCCGCCATCCTCGCGGAGAAGACCTTTTCGTTCTCGCCTGTCGAGTATATCGCCATCCACCGCAGGCTGTTCGAGGGGATATACAAATTCGCGGGGAAAATCCGCGATTGGAACATCAGCAAGAGCGAGTGGGTCTTGGACGGCGCGACGGTCTATTACGCCAGCGCGGGAAGTATCCGGGACACGCTGGACTATGATTTTTCACAGGAGAAAGCGTTTGTTTACAAGGGACTTTCCCTGCGGCAGACGGCGGAGCATATCGCAAAATTCATATCGGGGCTGTGGCAGATTCACGCTTTCGGCGAGGGCAACACCCGCACCACCGCCGTGTTCGCCATCAAGTATCTGCGTACCTTCGGCTTTGATGTGACCAACGATATTTTCGCCGCCAACGCCTGGTATTTCCGCAATGCCCTTGTCCGCGCCAACTACAACGATTTGGGGCGGGGCGTCCACGCCACGCGGGAGCATCTTGACCGCTTTTTCGGCAATCTGCTTTTGGGCGAAAAAAACGAACTCAAAAACCGCGCACTGCGGATTACAGTGACAGCCGATGTCCCTGTAAATGTCCCTCAAAATGTCCCTGTAAAATTGACCTCAAATCAAGAAAGAATTCTTGGCATTTTGAAGGAAAACGGCGACGTCACCGCCGTTCAAATGGCGGAGCAGCTCGGCGTGACCGACAAAACCGTCAAGCGCGGGCTTTCCGCGCTCAAAGAAGCGGGGCTGATTAGGCGCGTCGGGTCGGACAAGACCGGGCATTGGGAAATGATGAATGAGCGAGGTGCTGAGGATGAATAACGAACGAATCTATAAAATGCCCTTTTCAAGCGTTTACCCGATGCTGGTGCAAAAAGCGGAGCGCAAGGGGCGCACCAAAGAAGAAGTGGATACGGTCATCTGCTGGCTGACAGGGTATGACGCCGCCGGATTGCAGGCGCAGCTTGAAAGGCAGACCGACCACGAAACCTTTTACGCCGAAGCCCCGCTCATCAACCCGAACGCCGGTAAAATTACGGGTGTGATTTGCGGATACCGCGTGGAGGAAATCACCGATCCGCTTATGCGGAAAATCCGCTGGCTGGACAAGCTGGTGGATGAATTGGCAAAGGGTAAATCGATGGAAAAGATTCTGAGAAGCTGAGGTACACATCTATGTGGCAATGCCCAAAGTGCAGCCGTGAATTTGAATATGAACCGCCGCACCATTTCTGCGACAGCGGCGCAGCGACGATTGGCGAATACATCGAAGGACAGACGGAGGATATTCAGCCGCGCCTGTGGGAGGTCTACCGCGCAATCAAGGTGGCGCTTCCCAATGCGAAGGAAAAAATCAGCTACCGTATGCCGACCTTTTGGCAGGGCAGGAACCTCATCCATTTCGCGGCTTTCGCCAAATGGATCGGCTTGTTCCCCGGCGGCGAGGCGACGGCTGTGTTCGCCGACAAGCTGCAAGGCTTTCACACAACGAAGGGCGGCATCAGGCTGCCCCACAAAGAGCCGCTTCCGCTTGACTTGATCACTGAAATCGCCATATGGACGGAGACCGTCTGCCGGCGCGGGAGGAACAACGCGTAATGAATAAAATAACGGAAACCAAACCGCAGAGCGGCATTGACCGCGCAATCCTCGGCATGGGTGTCGCCTACGCCGTTTTCCTTGTGTGGGCGATACTTTGGAAGTGCGGTATGCCCTTTGTCGGCGGCGGCTCGGAGCGGGCAGTCAATCTGCTACCGTTTAACGGCAACACCCGCTGGGAACTCGAGTTCAACATCGCCGTTTTCGTTCCATTCGGTTTTTATCTCGCCGCCGCCAAGCATGGACTGACGTTCATCAAGCAAATTCTGACGACTCTGCTTGTGAGCTTTGCGTTTGAGGCGATTCAACTCATTTTGGCGGTCGGGCGCAGCGATGTGACCGATCTGCTGATGAATACCCTCGGCGGCATCGTTGGAATCGCGGCGTTCTATGCGCTCTCAAAGCTGTTTGGCAAGCACGAGCGCAAAGCGGCTCTTGTCATTTGCATCCTGCTGTCGCTGCTCGAACTGTATATGGCGGTGTCGTTCATCATGTTCGGGCAACTCTATATCGGGGGCATGATCATCAGGCTGTAGGGTCAGCGTAGATAAATTGAAACGGCGGAGCCGCCATTCCGGTCGGCTCTGTTTTTTTGTCCCCGCTCACAGCAGCCCGATTCGCTTCAAATAACCGAAGCAGTCCCGATGTCCCGCGAGGCAGAGATTCAGCCGCTCCGTATTCTCAGCCTTGAAGGTCACGCTGATGTATTCCATCAGCACGGCGTGGTCATCGGCAGAGAGAGAAACCACACCGTTTCCCACCAGCCATGACTCATTGAGATACTGTTTCCCCAGCTCGCCCCACCGTTTCCGTAGGGCGGTGCACTCGTTCTCGCATCCCAGCATGTCTGTGGTGATGTCGCTGTTCAACTCCTGCGAGCAAGTCGAACCGGGCAGCAGCGTCAAGCCACTACACAAGGGTTAATCACCGGCAGAGAAAAAAGAGAGGCGGCTTCGACGAACAATTCACACCGATTCGCTTCTCTTTGACTATACCCGGAGATCATCCCGGCATTATCCGGCATTACGCTGAAATCTGTCACTGTTTTTTTCTTCTGTGGGTAGTTATTTCTTAGAGTGAGTTTTTCCTTGCCGGTTCACCGTGAACCTACCCTCAGGCCACCCAAACGATAGACTTCCCCCTTGTCGGCAGATATATTTTTCGGAAAGTTTTGACGGCGATTAATCACTTCAAAACGTAATAGCGATTACTCGTTCGACTCATGTTGCGTTCCCTGTAAGCCGCTTCCTTCCGCACATATCCGGCTTGCTCCAAATCTTTGACGGCTCGTTTGACCGTGGAGCGCGACAGCGACAAATCGGTGGCAATGCGATTGATGCCCGGCCACGCTTTCTTCTCGCCGTCCATGCGGTCGTGAAGGTAATAACTGCGGATCATCCGGTCGGCGTAGATATTGCCCTGTGCCGCCGATGCGGATAGCATCGACAGACCGCGCTCGACATCCTGCTCCACCTCTTTGCCGTAGAGCAGCATTTTCCCAAGTTGATACTGCGCCCACTGGTTGCCCTGCGCGGCAGAATCGGAAAGATACCGCACCGCTTTGGGTGTGTTCTTCGGGATGCCGTCTTCCGAAAGATACAGCTTACCGAGAAAATAAGCGGCGTGCTGGTTGGTGGGGAGAGGCGTGTGTTCCTCATCGCGGGAGAGGCAAGGTTGCACCGCCGCCAGCAGCAGCTTTTCGGCGCGGGATATGTCTTTCGGAACAAGCTCCCCGCGCATCAGCAGCTTGCCGAGGGTGTACTGCGCCCATTTATTGCCGCCGCCAGCGGATTTTTCGAGCAGCTCCGTCGCTTTTGTGACGGACGGATTTTGCGCCTGACCGTTCAGGTGCAGTTTTGCCAGAGCGTACTGCGCGTCGGCGTTGCCCTGCGCGGCGGATTTTTCAAGCAGTGTTTCTGCTGTGGCGATATCCTGCTCCGCAAATTCACCTTTGAGAAAAGTCCGCGCCAGCAGGATTTGCGCGTATTGATTGTTCTGCGCCTCCGCTTCCCACAGCCAGCGCAAGCTGTAGTCCACATCGCGCTCCATCGGCTCGCCTGTCAAAAAAATCTTGCCGAGCCGATACTGCGCCCATTCGTAGCCCTGCTGCGCCGATTGTATCAACAACCGCGCTGCTTCCTGCGGGTCATATTCCGGTGTGGTCTTGTCCAGCAAGATTTTGGCGCGGCGGTAAAGGGAAACCGTATTGCATCTCGAGCCGGACGAGGATATTACGTTTGGCAACCCAAACATCCCGACGGCGGGGTTTGAGGGCTTCGTAAAAACCGTGACGCGGCTCATCGGCGCGGCGCTGGAAATTCCGTATGACGTGCTGGCGAAGGAGTTTGACGCGAGCTATTCCGCGTCGCGCGGCGCGCTGCTCGAGGCGTGGGAGGCGGTCAAAATGCGGCGGGCGTGGTTCGCGGACGATTTTTGCCAGCCGGTCTATGAAATATGGCTCGCGGAGGCGACCGCGCGGGGGCGCGTCAAAGCGCCGGGCTTTTTCGACGATCCGCGCATCCGCGCGGCGTGGTGCCGGGCGCAGTGGATCGGGCCGGTGCAGGGGCAGCTCGATCCGCTGAAAGAGGCGAAGGCCGC
>JAITGW010000035.1 GCA_031280325.1 Oscillospiraceae bacterium | reverse complement strand
CGCACCTGCGCTTCGGCGACTCTGACATCAAGTCCGCGTACTATGTTTCGAAGGCTGATTTCGTGGCTTGTCACAACCCGTCGTATCTCGAAAAATATGATATGGCGCAGGACGTTAAGCCCGGCGGCGCGTTTCTCATTAACTGCGCTTACTCGGCGGAGGAGCTTTCCGAAAAGCTTCCGGCTGAGGCAAAGCGTTATATCGCGGAAAAGAACGTGCGCGTTTACACGTGCGACGCGATTAAAATCGCAAAGGAGCTTGGACTCGGAGGCAAGACGAACGCGATTCTTCAGGCGGCGTTTTTCAAGCTGTCAAACATCCTGCCGATCGACAAGGCGCAGGAATATATGATCCAGGCGGTAAAGGATACATACGGGCGCAAGGGCGATAAGGTCGTCGCCATGAACATCGCGGCGATCGAGGCGGGACTTTGCGAGGTTGTCGAAGTCGGGATTCCCGCGTCGTGGAAAAGCTCGGGCGACGATAAAGCGGCGGCGTTTCCGGCGACGGATCGCGCCGATATGGCGGACTATCTCAAAAACGTTATGACGCCGATGAACAATATGCGCGGTGATTCGCTTCCCGTGTCAGCGTTTTTGGCGACCGATGGCGGTTCTTTGCTCCCCGCGGGAACGGCGGCGTTTGAAAAACGCGGCATAAATTCCGAAGCGCCGTGCTGGATTCCCGAAAACTGTATACAGTGCGCACAGTGCGCGTATGTGTGTCCGCATTCCGTCATCCGCCCGTTCGCGCTTGATTCCGCCGAAGCGGCCGCCGCGCCGGCGACGCTGAAACAGCTGAAAATGCTTGGACGCGGCAATGAGGACAAGGCGTTCACTCTTGCGACAAGCGTCATGGACTGCACTGGCTGCGGCTCCTGCGCGGCAGTCTGTCCCGCAAAGCAAAAAGCGCTTGTAATGAAGCCGATTGAGGAAGTCGCGGGAAATCAGTCCGCGTTTGACTATGCCGTCGCGAATGTCACGGAAAAGGATACAGGATTCGGCGCGGATACGGTTAAGGGATCGCAATTTTTGACCCCGCTGCTGGAATTTCCGGGAGCTTGCGCCGGCTGCGGCGAGACGCCGTATGCAAAGCTCGTCACGCAGCTCTACGGCGACCATATGTATATCGCGAACGCGACGGGCTGCTCGTCAATCTGGGCGGGAAGCGCGCCAAGCACGCCGTATACGGTGAATAAAGAGGGCAAGGGCCCCGCATGGAACAACAGTCTGTTTGAGGATAATGCGGAGTTCGGACTCGGTATCGCCGTCGCGGCAAAGCAGCGGCGCGAGAAGCTCGCAAATGACGCCGCCGCGCTCGCGGCGCACGAGTGGTGCGGCGAGGAGCTGAAGAACGCGGCGCAAAAATGGCTCGACACTCGGGATTCTTCGGAGCAAAATAAGGCGGCGTCAAAGGAATTTGAAGCCGCGCTTGAGTGGGCGACGACGTTTACGCCGGAGGAGAGGGAGGGCTTTAAGTCTCACGCGCCGGAAATGTTCGAGCAGCTTTGGGACAAGGAACGCGACACGTGCAACTGCCCGCTCTGTCAGCTCGCGCGGAAGATTTTGGCGCAGCGCGATCTGTTTGTGAAGCCGTCCGTGTGGATTTTCGGTGGAGACGGCTGGGCCTATGACATTGGCTATGGAGGGCTTGACCATGTTCTTGCCTCCGGCGAGAACGTGAATGTGTTCGTGTTTGATACGGAGGTGTATTCAAACACCGGCGGTCAGGCGAGCAAGGCGACGCCGACGGGCGCGGTCGCGCAGTTTGCGGCGGCGGGCAAAACGGTCAAGAAAAAGGATCTTGCGCAGATTGCCATAAGCTATGGATACGTCTATGTCGCGCAGATTGCCATGGGCGCGAATTATCAGCAGACGCTCAGCGCGATCCGCGAGGCGGAGGCATACGACGGACCGAGCCTTATCATCGCTTACGCCCCGTGTATTAACCACGGCGTGAGCGCCGGCATGTCAAAAGCCATGGCGGAGATGAAGGCGGCGGTTGATTCCGGATACTGGAACCTTCTGCGCTTTAATCCGGCGCTTGCGGCCGCGGGAAAGAACCCGCTCAGCGTTGACAGCAAAGCGCCGAGCGCGAGCTATCGCGACTTTATCATGGGCGAGGTGAGATATTCGTCGCTGGCCCGCTCCGACAGCGAACGCGCGGAGATACTCTTTGGCGCGGCGGAGAAAGCCGCGGCCGCAAAATACGACGCCCTCGTCAGGCAGCGGAAAATGCTTGAGCCCGGCGAGTAAATATAAAGATAAAAGCAAAGCATAGATTCAATCGGCATTTTCCCGCCGCGCGTGGAGGGAGAGACTTCGCGCGGCAGGGTGTGTAATATAAAAAATACAGAGAAACAAGAGGAGAGATGTACAAATGGCATATGAACACTTATTGTCGCCGATAAAGATCGGCACGCTGACGCTCCGCAACCGCGTTGTTATGGGAGCGATGGGCTCCGCGACGGCGAACCCGGACGCGACCGTGGGTGAGTGCGAGCGCGCGTATTTTTCGGAGCGCGCAAAAGGCGGCTGCGGACTCATCATTACGGAGGTCACGCGCGTAAACCATGAGACCGCGGTCATGATGCCGCGCCAGACCTCCGCCGCGAAAGATGAATGTATTGACGGACTGCGCCGCCTGGCGGACGACGTACACTACTACGGCGGGGCGATTTTCTGCCAGCTGCACCATCCGGGGCGCCAGTCGTTCACGGAAATCAACGGCAACATCCCGCTTCCCACTCCGTCGGGAATCGAATCTCCGGTGACCCACGCGCCGTGTCAGGCGATGAGCATCATCGGTATCCGCCGGCTAATCCGTGAGTTTGCGGAGGCTGCCGCGCGCTGTCAGGAGGCGGGGATTGACGGCGTGGAGGTTCACTGCGCCCATGGCTATCTGCTCAATCAATTCCTCTCTCCGTATACAAACCGCCGTACCGACGATTACGGCGGAAGCGTACTTCGGCGCGCGCGCATTGTCAAGGAGATTATTGAGGCAATCCGCGCAAAGGTCGGCCGCGATTATCCGGTAACCATGCGCATTTCGGCGGACGAGTTTCTGCGCGAATCGCCGTTCCCGCTCATCGGCGACAACCTCATGCCCGAGACGGCAAACGGGCTTTTGCCGGAGCAGGCGGTGGAGATTGTAAAGTATCTCGTTCCGTTCGGGCTCGACGCGGTGAGCGTTTCGGCGGGTATTTATGAGACCGAAAACGTCTCTTGGGAGCCGGTCTCATATCCCGAGGGATGGAAGATTTATCTTGCGGAGCTGATCAAAAAGGTCGTAGATGTTCCCGTTTTCGGCGTGGGCGTCATCCGCAATCCGGACTTTGCGGAGAAGCTCATCTCCGAGGGCAGGGTGGATTGCGTTGTTATCGCGCGCGGACAGCTTGCTGATCCGGACTGGGTCAAAAAGGCGAGCGAGGGGCGCGAGCGCGAAATCCGGCGTTGTATCTCCTGCCTGAACTGCTTTGAGACGCTTCAGACCTCCGCCATGACGGGGGAGCCTGTTTCCTGCGCCGTAAACGCGAGAAGCGGGCGCGAGTGGTTCTATAACGGACTTGTAAGGGACGGTGAGGAGCGGCGCGTCGTCATCGTCGGCGGCGGACCCGCCGGCTGTGAAGCTGCGCGAGTTTTAGCGGAGCGCGGCTTTGCCGTGACGCTTTTTGAAAAGGGCGCGCGGCTTGGCGGACAGCTTAATATGGCGGATAAGCCGCCGCATAAGGAGAAGATCGACTGGCTTATCGAGTGGTTTGAGTATCAGCTTGAAAAACTCGGTGTGG
>JAITGW010000029.1 GCA_031280325.1 Oscillospiraceae bacterium | reverse complement strand
CAGTCCGGAGCGCAGCGTGCTGTTCACCTGGCTGTACCTCATCGCTTATTCGCTGCATATCTATTATGACTTCTCTGGCTACAGCGACATGGCAATCGGCATAGGGCGCATTTTTGGCTTCCGCTTCCTCGAAAATTTCAACTATCCGTACACTGCGCAGAGCGTCACGGATTTTTGGCGCAGGTGGCACATCTCCCTGTCAACATGGTTCCGCGACTATGTATATATTCCGCTTGGCGGCAACCGAACAAAGCGCGCACGGTATATATTCAATATTTTTGCCGTCTGGCTGCTTACAGGATTATGGCACGGCGCGGGCTGGACATTTATCGCGTGGGGCGCGTTCTTCGGGGTAATGCTTCTGCTGGAAAAATTCTTCCTCGGCGGCGTTTTGACTCGCCTGCCGCGCCCCTTGCGCCACATATACGTGCTTCTGCTTGTATTTGTCAGCTGGACATTTTTTGACGCGCCGACGATTGCGGCAGCGCTCTCGCGCCTCGGCGATATGCTTGGCGCCACGGCAAAAAACCTTGCCGGCGGCGAATCGCTGTACTATCTGCGCAGCTATCTTGTACCGCTGATCATCGCCGCAATCGGCGCGACGCCGCTTCCAAAGCGTCTGCTTGCGCTATTTGATTCCAACCCCTCCGGAAAAGCGCTCGCCGTGATGGAGCCTTGCGCCGTCGCGATTCTCCTCATCGGGGTAACCGCGTTCCTTGTGGACGGGTCGTTCAATCCATTCATCTACTTCCGCTTTTAACGGAGACTCAGATATGACAAACAAGCTTCGCGCTATTCTCACAGCGTCTGTTTTTACGGTCATACTCGCCGGATTTTTCACGCTTAATCTCATCGTCCCCTCGCCCGAAATCTCACAGAGCGAGCGCCGCCGTCTCGCCCAATTTCCGGAGCTTACGCTGAAAACTCTCGCAAACGCGCGGTTCATGAGTAAATTTGAGGACTTTGCCGCCGACAGCTTCACCGCGCGGGACACATTCCGCCGCGTCCGTGCGGAGATTGTATTCAACGCGCTTTTTATGAGCGACAAGTCCGGGCTCTACCTCGGCGAGAGCGGCGCGGGTAAATTCCAGCGCCTAAACGAGCGCGAATACCGTCTCTCCGCCGACAAGCTCCGACGCGTCGCCAGTGCCCACCTGTCAGAGCTGAACGTATTCTATTGCGTTATACCCGACAAAAGCTACTACTCCGACGTTAAATATCCGGGCTTTGACCCGGACGCCGCCGCTTCGATACTGTCTCGGGAGCTTTCGGATTTTTCGCGAATTGACATTACGGAAGCGCTTGACTCCTCCTCCTTTTACAACACTGATCTCCACTGGGATCAAACGCGGCTGCGCCCGCTTCTCGCTTCACTCGGCGCGGGGCTTGGCGCAGATTTCTCCGGGGCATACGACGCGCTCGCTCCGGTTACGCTCGGCGAGTTTTACGGCGTCTATCCAGGACAGCTGGCGCTTCCGATGCCACCCGATAAGCTCACATATCTGATTGCCGCAAACAGCGCCGTGACCGTCACAACCCTCAACGCACAGACCGCGCAATTCGAAATCACGGCGCTCTATGCCGACGCGCTTTTTACAAGGGGCGACCCGTATGACGTTTTTCTCTACGGCGCGCAGCCGCTGATTATCCTTGAAAACGCACGGGCAAACTCGGATAAAACCCTCTATATTTTCCGTGACTCCTTTGCCTCAAGCCTCGCGCCGCTGCTTGCGGAGTCGGGCGCGTACTCTAAAATCATACTCATCGACCTGCGCTATATCGACAGCAGAATCCTTGACGCGTTCATAGCGTTCGAGCCGGGCAGCGACGCGCTCTTCTTATACAGCTCACAGGTTTTGAATAATTCATCAATTCTTAAGGTGTAATTTCTCTGTTTTGGTTGCGCCGCCCGCGCGGATATGATATTATGTCCGTGATGCAATTTCAGCGGCTCCTCGCCGAGCGGCGGGCGCAATCCCCGGGCGCGCGCCGGGGCGTACTTGACCCGGCTGCGCGAATAATACTTATGAAAGACGGCGCGATATGAAACTCACTTCAAACAGACCCTCTACGCCGTATCCCGCGCCACCCGCGGCGGAGCGCCGCGATAATCTCCCGAGGGAGCGCGGCGGCGGCTCATTCGGTGAGATTTTGCGAAAAATCCCGCTTTGGGCGGCGCTTCCGGCAACATTTTTATACTATGAAATTCTGCTGCGCCTCTTCACGGGCGACAGCGTGTTTTCGCGTTTTCATTATCTCGTGCTTTTCTCGGCTTCGTTCGGCTTTGTAGTCTATCTCCTGTGCACGCTTCCGAAAAACGCGCGCGCGCGCCGCCGCCTTGTGGCTGCGGTTATGTTCGTTGTGACTATTGTAATACTGCTTGAGCAATTTATAAAGCAATCGTTCGTTGTGTACATGGGACTCTCGTTCGTCACAGACAACACCGAAAACGTCGTAGGCAGCTATATTGTCCGTATTATGGACATGATCGTAAAGCGTCTGTGGCAGATTGCGCTGTACTTTGTACCCATGGCGCTGTTTCTCATCGCCACGCGGCGCGGCGGCAGCAAAAAACACATCTATCCACGCGCGCCAAAACGCACACGCCAAATCAACGTTCTTGGTTCTGCAATACTCACGCACACTCTCGCGATATGCCTCATCTTCAGCTCCGTGTCCGGAATCGTACCCGACTCGGGCTATTACGGCGCGGAGTTTGACATCAACGAAGCGGTTCCCCGCTTCGGTATGATTACAACGCTTGGTCTGGACATCAAAAATATGATCTTCGGTCCTCCGGAGCCGATACCCACGGAACCCGATATCACTCCCCCGCTGAACCTTCCCGCGGTGACGCTCGCTCCTAACGTTTCGCCTGACGCTCCGACAGACGATCCAAACGTCCCGACTCCGCCGCCCGTTGACCGCTCGCCAAACGTGCTTCCTATCGACTTTGAAGCGCTCATCGCGGCGGAATCCAACAAAAACCTAAAAGCGCTTCATCAATACGTTGCGGGGCTTACTCCGTCAAATAAAAACGAGTATACGGGACTGTTTGCGGGCAAGAACCTGATTTTCATCACGGCGGAGGCGCTCTCCTCGTTCATCATTACGCCGGAGCTTACGCCGACGCTTTACATGCTCTCCCGCAACGGAATCGTATTTGCGGATTATTACCAGCCCGCCTGGGGCGGAAGCACCTCCACGGGAGAATGGTCGGCCCTTACCGGACTGTTTCCGAATGGCGCGGGCGCGATGAAAGCCAGCGCGGAGCTTGACATGTCCTATACTCTCGGCAATCGCCTCATGGCGCTCGGATATGACTCGATGGCCTTCCACAACAACACCTATAACTACTACGCGCGTGATAAGACCCACAAAAACCTCGGCTATGCCCGCTGGATCGCGACCGACCATAAAGATGCAAACAAAAAGATGAAAGATCCAAACGACAATATCAACAAGCTCATAAATCCCGTCACGGGACAGACGGGACTCAGCGGCGGATGGCCCGCGTCCGATCTTGAGATGATACAGCTCACCATGCCGCTGTATATGAACAAGGACAAGTTCAGCGTCTATTACATGTCGGTTTCCGGTCACGCGCTGTATAATTGGGGTGGCAATAAGATGTCCGCAAAAAACAGGTCGCGCGTCGCCAATCTGCCGTATTCCGATACGCTAAAGGCATATATCGCGGCAAACCTGGAGCTTGAGGACGCCATGAAATATCTTGTGGACACCTTGCGCGACAATGATTTGCTCGACGATACCGTCATCGTGCTGACCCCTGATCACTATCCATACGGACTTGATAAAAACGAGTATAACGACGACACGATTCCGGAGCTTGTCGGACATGAGCCTGACAGAACGTTTGAGATGTACGAGAGCGTCTGCATCATGTACTGCGGCGACATTGAGGAACCGGTCACAATCTCCGCGCCCACATATTCGCTGGACATTCTGCCCACGCTGATGAATCTGTTTGGCGAACCGTTCGATTCTCGCATGTTCACCGGGCGCGACGCGCTGAGCGACGCTCCCGCACTGGTGATTTTCCCTAACCTCAGCTGGATTTCGGACTATGGCGCGTACTATGCCAGAAGCGACAGCTTCGTCCCGCGCGACGGCGTCACCACTCC
>JAITGW010000014.1 GCA_031280325.1 Oscillospiraceae bacterium | reverse complement strand
ATATTCGCGATCGCCCTATCTTGACCCGTCAGTCAAAACAAAACACGTTGAGCTTGTATTCGGCGCCGCCGAAACCGACGCCCCCGTATTCGACACTCCGATTACCCCGCGCGAGAACTATCGCCGCTGTATCGGGAGGCGGGATCCTCTCTGGCTGCCCAATTCCCTGACTGACATAATCTCTCTGAATACCAACGACGTGATTTTGCACAGTGTTCGCGGAATGCAGATACACTCTGACTTTCGCCGTCGCGCAACGGAGGATTATGCATTTCGCGACTGGTTCAACACGGAGTGGACCTGGGTTTGCTCCGCCGGCGGCGCAATGCTCACGCCCGGAACACAGCTTATGGACAACGTGACAAAGTGGGAAACGTCCGTCGTGTTCCCCGATCTGTCCGAATGGGGTTTTGAGGAAAAGGCTGCTGAATTTATGAAAACGCGCCACGACCCTGACAAGGCGCTTACGTATGACATCGGCCGCGGCATGACGGAACGTCTTGTATCGCTCATGGGCGGGTATACCGACGCGATGGAGTCTCTGCTTATCGAGCCGGAGGCGGTGCTTGACCTGTTCAATGCGTATACCGACTTCATGATCCGTCTGTTCGACAAGCTCATCGCACTCTATCCGCTCGACACGGTGACGCTGCACGACGACTGGGGCACGGAACGCGATACGTTTTTCTCAGAGCGCGTCATGGAGGAGCTTGTGTTTGAACCGACAAAGCGGCTTATTAACCACATAAAGTCCAAGGGCGTGTTTCTCGAAATGCACAGCTGCGGCAACGTCACGCGCTTTTTCCCGTATATGACGGCTCTCGGCTGCGACATTGCGCAGGTACAGCGCCGCGCGGTGGATATGCCAAAAATGAAAGAAAAATTCGGCGGCAAAATCGGCTTCTGCGCCGGCGTTGAGGGAATTGAGATCGGCAAGCCCGTGACTGACGACGAATATCTCGCCGCGATTCGCAAAACAGTCGATATTTACGCGCCGGGCGGCGGCAGCTATCTCACAATGTTCTCTCCCAAACCGGAGCTTTTATGGAGCGGCGCCGCCGAATGCTATGCCTACAGCCGCGAGCTTTACGACGATCTGCGCGGAAAATAATCCCCGGCTTCATTATACATCCAATCGCAAAGCAACGCAATATCAAATGCGCGCGCCGATTTTTTCGGCGCGCGCTTTGTTTTCATGCTCACATGCTTCTGACTGCCTCAACAATCCATTTCAGGCGCTCAATGTCAATGCGATGGTCAACCGTGCAATCGCCGCCGATGATCGTGCCGAGCTTGCCGGTGTTCAAAATCAGCTCCCGCGTATAGGCTTGCAGCTCTTCCTTGGAGCCGTGGTAGAGGATCCCCCGCTGCTCCTCTGTGGAATCCATGCCCCAATGTGTGTCAAATCCGCCCATAACCGCCTTGTTCCCGAAGAAATACCGGCCCTCGCTTAACGAAAGCTCCTCCACCGCGGTCGCCCAGTTTAGGCATTTTGCGGGATAGTCGCGCCACAGGGACATGCGGTTTTTATTGTCGTAAAATCCGCAGCAGTGCATGATGTTATAGCCGGAGTATCGGTTGCAGTGCTCCAGCACAAACAGCTCGCCGGGCGTCAGCAGGTCAGCATACTCCGCCTCGGTAAAGCGCGTATACTCCCCGCTCTGCACCGCAAAATAAACGCCGTCGCAGCCCGCCTCGCAAATGAGCTTTTCGCCGAGCAGCGCGCCTCCCCGCGCAACAACGTCCAGAGCGTATCTAAGCTCCGCTTTATTTTCGCGGGCATACTGCATAATCTGTTCATCCGGCATGTTGAGTTTGAGCGATGTGAACGGCGCAAACAAGTTGAACAAATAAAACTTGTCCCCGCCCAAAATTCCCTTTATCGTCTGAATCCGCTTGACCTGCGCCCGAATCCACGGATGGTTTGCCTCTATCGGCCTGATTTTCAGCAAATCCGACGGCGTTTTGATTTCCAGACCGTCAAGCGGGAACGCAAACAGACCGTCGCTCATAAGCTTTGCAATATCGAAATCCAGCGCGCTGTGATAGTCTATGTGCGCCTTGACCATCGCTTCCTCGTCGTCCATTTTGTCAAAAAAGTGAATCCAAAACCCAACCGGCGCATGATCCACAGGCTTTTTGTCAAACGCGTTTTTGACCCTTGTTTTTTTATCCATCGAAAGCACCTCCAAAAATATTGTTGCAGGAAAATAATCCAAAACTAAAGCTGCTCTGCCCTGTGACACGCGACGAAGTGCCCTCCGCCTATGTCTCGCAGCTCCGGGTCGGACTCCCCGCAGATTTTCGCGGCGTGAGGACAGCGCGCGCAAAGGCGGCAGCCTGGCGGCGGATCAAGCGGCGATCCAAGTTCTCCCTCGAGCGTCATTCGGCGGACGCGAACGTCAACGTCAGGCACTGGTATCGCCGACAGCAGCACTTTTGTATACGGGAAAACGGGATTTTCGAACAGCTCACGCTTCTTCGCAAGCTCCACGGCCTTGCCCAGATACATAACCATTACCCGGTCGGATACGTGCCGTATGACAGACATATCGTGACTGATGAACATGTACGTCAGCTTCTTCTCCTCCTGAATTTCGCACAGCAGATTCAGCACCTGCGCGCGGATCGACGCATCCAGCGCGCTCACCGGCTCGTCACAGACGATGAAAGCCGGGTTTGTGATTACCGAGCGCGCGATCGCTACACGCTGGCGCTGTCCTCCGCTCATCTCATACGGGAATTTATAGAATTGGCGGCTTGTCAGTCCGACCGTCGCGAGAATTCCCTCCGCAAGCTCGCGCCGCTCCGCCGCCGTGCCGAGCTTTGCGACGTCAAGCGGCTCCCGCACAGCCGCGAACACAGTTTTGCGCGGGTTAAGCGACGCATACGGATCCTGAAAAATAAGCTGCAGGCTCGTTCTGTGCTTTCGCATATCGCGGTATTTCAGTCCGGCAATGTCCTCGCCGCCGAATATAATCCTACCGCCATCCGGTTCAAGCAGCTTTATCAGCGTGCGCCCCAGCGTGCTTTTCCCGCAGCCGGATTCGCCCACAACGCCTAGGGTCTCGCCGCGCCGGACTTCAAGGCTCACGCCGTCCACCGCACGGATCGTCTTTTGCGCTCTGCCAAAAACGTCGCGCTTATGCACATAATATTTCTTCAGATCTTCCGCCCTGATAAGCGCTTCCATGCTATTGCCCCTCCCCCGCGTCCGCTTTGCCTGTCAGCGCGTCGGATATAAATCGGGCGCGCGATGCGCGTATATCCTCCGCAGCGTCCTCCCGATAGAACCAGCAGCGCACTGTGCCTCCGTCAACCGGAACGCTTCCGGGGTTCTCCCTCTCGCATATCGGACACGCATAGGCGCATCTCCCCGCGAAACGGCAGCCGGGCGGCATTTCCTCAAGCGTCGGCACAAGCCCCTGTATCGTATACAGGCGCGGGAAGTCTTCGTCCACGCGCGGCACCGCTTTCAGCAGACCGAACGTGTACGGGTGCTTCGGAGATTTGAAGATACTCCGCACGTCGCCGTACTCCACCACGTGTCCTGCATACATTACGGCGACATAATCGGAGCTGCCGGCGATCACGCCCATGTCGTGGGTTATGAGCATTATCGACGCGCCCGTATCCCGCTGGAGCTCGCGCATAAGGTCAAGAATCTGCGCCTGAATCGTCACGTCAAGCGCGGTCGTCGGCTCATCCGCGATGAGCAGCGACGGCTTGCAGATCAGCGCCATGGCAATCATCACGCGCTGACGCATCCCGCCGGACAACTGGTGCGGATACTCCCGCATCCGCTGTCCGGGTGCGGGAATCCCCACCTGCGTGAGCATACCGACGCAGACCGCGTCCGCCTCCGCCCTTGTAAGCCTGCGTGTCCGCCCCGCCGCGTCGGTCTTCCTCCCCTCATGCGCATACAGCATCTCGCGCAGCTGCGCGCCGACCGTGTGAACGGGATTGAGCGACGTCATCGGCTCCTGAAAAATCATGCTGACCTCACCGCCGCGCGCCTTGTTGATCGCTTTGTCGGACAGCCCCAGAAGCTCCGTGCCGTTCAAGCGGATCGAGCCGCTTCCCACGCGGGACTTTTTCTTGGGCAAAAGCCGCATTATCGTGCTTGCCGTGACTGTTTTGCCGCAACCCGACTCTCCGACGATTCCAAGTGTCGCCCCTGCGGGAATCGAAAACGTTATCTCGCTGACCGCGGGAACATACCTCCCGCCGATGCGGAATTCCACCTGAAGGTCATTGACTTCCAATACGTTTTTTTTCATAGCAAATCTCCGAAAGCCGGAATTTTCCCGCGCCTCTCCCGCGGTTTTCCACGGGAGAGGCGCGTCCGTTCAGTTTGTTCGCCCGGTTATTTCTTTTCGTAGCAGATCCAATTCCAGATGTCGTTGTTGTAATAATTGACGCTTGAAACATCAATGACGCCGTTGGGGTTCGTGCGGTTTGAGACATGGATTCCGCAGGCGTAAATCGCCTTATTGTTGCAGATCGAAATGCACGGAGCGCCCAGGTTCTCAATACGCTGGAATTCCTCGGCATACTT
>JAITGW010000216.1 GCA_031280325.1 Oscillospiraceae bacterium | reverse complement strand
CGCCGCCTGTTATATACAACTCGTTCATATTCGTGAAATCGGCCACCAAGTTGAACATATCGCGACAACCGAAAGCCACGCCCTCTAACACGGCGCGAGAAACGTCGCCCGGCGTTGAGTTGCCGTTCAGGCCGAACAAAACGCCGCGAGCGTTTGCGTCGCTGTAAGGGCATCGCTCGCCGAACAGGTATGGCAGGAATATAAGCCCGCCGCAGCCCGCCAAAGATTTTGCCGCCATCTCGTCCATTTCCTCAAAGGTTTTGCCGTGGTGCTTCGCCATGGAGTATGCGCCCCACTGGCTCATGCCGACATTATGCCCGCGCCCCGCGCCCGTAAACACAATCTTACCGTTTACAAGACCGTTTGCGTCGCTCTTTGGGCTTTCCTGCTGCGCGCTTTGGCTTGCGTCAACCGATTCAACGGCGCCGGAGCCCGTAGCCACATACAGCTCACCGCGGGTCAGCAGTGCTGCGGAGCCGCTTTTTCCCATGGCATAAATGTCGCCGTCCGGCGCCGCCGGCGCGCCGCCGGGAACCTGAATCCTTATCCCGCCGGACGCGGCTCCTCCGGGACGCGTCCCGTCGAGCGTGAAATGTATTGACGGAATCCCAAACACGCTTCGCAAAACGTCGCCCTTCGAGAAGGTCAGCGTTTTGCCGCTGGAATCCTTGAACGTCACACTGTAGACATTGCCGGTGCGGGTGCTTTGCGTGACCTTGGCCGACACAATCGTCGAGCAGGAATAGCCCCTGCTCTTCAGCCGCGCCGTAAGCTCCGCCGGGGTGTACGACACCGTCCAGCGATAGTTGGATATCTGACCCTCAACCGTCGCCTCATATGGATCTGTTACGCCGCGCAGATAACCGTGCGTCGCGGTCCACACGTTTTCGATGTCTTCCGTCGCGCCGCCGTCCGACGACGAGTAATACGTCTCGCACAGCGCGCCGTCATAGGTGAGGTAAATTCCCGCGGTTTCGTCCACTGCACGGTTTGTGGTGTCAGACGCCGCTCCGTCTCCCCTGTATACCTGACAGTGTTCTGTCGCGCACATATCAAAGCCGTTTGATGAGTGCGCGCCAAGCTTGCTCATCGCGTATGTCCTTGCGCACACCGCCTGCGCCTTCAGCGCCTCAATCGGAAAACCGCTGCCCATTTCATACGGCAGGATGCCCTTTGTATAGTCCTCAACGCTTACGAAGTTCACAACGGTGAGATTGCCGCCGCCAATTCGCGCATACTGAAACGCGCCGTAATACCGATATCCCTTAAACCACGTCAGAGCCTTACCGCCGTCAGCGCGGGGGCGCACGGCAAGCGGACGGGAGGATCCTGACTCAAACTCAAAAAGCAGCTGACCGGAGCCGGTCGCCGCAACGGCGACAGTATCGCCCGTCCCGGACTCGATCGCCGCGCCGGAGAGCAGACTCGGCGCGGAGTCTATCGCGTTCTGCGCCGCCGTGCGCGACGGATAATCACCCACCAGCACGACGAACGTTCCGCTCTCATACTTTACAAACGCGTATGTCGCGCCGGGATAGTTGTTCGCCGCTGACTTTGCGGCGTCATATGTACTGTAAGCGCCGGGAAGCTGAATGTGAAAGCAGCCGATGTCCGCCGAGCTGCTTGGAACGTCAACCTTGCTGTAGCCGGAAGAGGATGAGCTGTAGTTCAAATTCGTATCGCGCAGCATAGTGATCTTGCTTTCGTTTGTGTATGCGCCGACAGAGACAAAATTACGGTTTGCGTCGAAGTATCCGAACTCATATCCGTTCCCGACCGCGTTTTGGAGGTTCGCGCTCACAAGCGCGTTGGTTCCGTAATACAGCCCCGCGCGCACGACGGTCGTCATCGGCTCATACGCCGTTGCGGCAGGCGTCCGCCGCGACGACACAAAAAGTGCGGCGCATATGGTTAACACAAGCGCGAGGGCGCGCTTTTGTCTGTTCATCGTTCACGCTCCTTTTTTGTCCGGGTACGTTGAAAATCATTTTTCACGGCTTCAATTTCAAAAATAAATGTTGACGGCCGTGAGGCGCGGTATTATAATAAGCTTTAATTATCGCGCCGGAGCACGGCATGATATTCGCCGGCAAAATAGTTACAAAAAGTACAGTTTATGACAGTTTACCACTATTTTTTTACTTTTGCAATACAAAAAGGGAATTAAAGCGTTCATGTCGCGTAAAATATCGCGGTGAATACAATGATTGTACGGCAACAGCGGGGGTATGTTTATGAAAAAGTACAAAATCGGAATTATCGGCGCGACAGGGATGGTCGGTCAGCGATTCATTTCCCTTATGACGGAGCATCCGTGGTTTGACGTTACCGTCCTGGCGGCGTCCGCGCGCTCCGCCGGACAAAAATACGGCGATTTAGTCGCGGGGCGCTGGGCGATGGCAGCGCCTGTGCCGGAGCGCGTTAAGGGCATCACCGTTAAAAACGCGGCCGATGACGCGGAGAGCATTGCGGCGCAGGTCGATTTTGTGTTTTCCGCTGTCGATATGAAAAAGGAAGAAATCAAGGAGCTGGAGGAGGCTTATGCCAGGGCGGAGTGTCCCGTGGTGTCAAATAACTCCGCGCACCGCTGGACGGATGATGTGCCAATGGTGATCCCGGAGATAAATCCGGAGCATTTGGCGATTATAGAGACTCAGCGAAAACGATTGGGGACGAAGCGCGGCTTTATCGCGGTGAAGTCAAACTGTTCGATCCAGAGTTACGTTCCGGCGCTTCATCCGCTGCGCGGATTTGGGATCAAGCGGGTTCTCGCTTGTACATACCAGGCGATAAGCGGCGCGGGCAAAACGTTTGAAACCTGGCCCGAAATGGCCGATAATGTCATCCCGCTCATCGGCGGCGAGGAGGAGAAGAGCGAGCAGGAGCCGCTTAAGGTTTGGGGCACGGTTGCTGGCGGCAAAATCCAAAAGGCCGCCTCCCCCGCGATTACGACGCAGTGTATCCGCGTCCCGGTGTCTGACGGACATATGGCGGCCGTGTTCGCCTCATTTGATAAAAAACCGTCAATTGACGAGATAAAAGAGCGTTGGGCGTCCTTTTCCGGGCGCGCGCAGGAGCTTAATCTGCCAAGCGCGCCGAAGCGGTTTCTGCACTATTTCGAAGAAGAGAACCGCCCGCAGACGCGTCTTGACCGCATGAGCGAGGGCGGCATGGCGGTTTCGATCGGACGTCTGCGCGAGGATACGCAGTATGACTATAAATTTGTGTGCCTCTCCCACAACACGCTGCGCGGAGCCGCAGGCGGCGCGGTCCTCTTGGCTGAGCTGCTTTGCGCGGAGGGGTATATTCAGAGCAAATAGCGTCCGCGGCGGCGGCTTGTACGCTTCCTCGCGGACATTTCCCGCAATCCGGGCGGCGCTCTGACCGAAAACCAAAAATCGAAAGGAATTTATGATATGAAAGCACCTGTTTTCACCGGTTCGTCCGTTGCTATCGTCACGCCTTTTACTCCGGACGGAATTGATTTCCCCGCGCTCGCCCGCATAATCGACGAGCAGATTGCCGGAGGCACCGCCGCAATCACAATCTGCGGCACGACGGGCGAATCCTCCACGCAGACGCTTGAGGAACACGCCGCGACCGTTGAGTTCTGCGTCAGGCACGTCGCTGGGCGCGTTAAGGTCATCGCCGGCGCGGGCAGCAACGACACAATGGCGGCGCTGTATCTCTCGCAGGAGGCGGAGCGCGCCGGCGCGGATGCGCTGCTGCTTGTCACGCCATACTATAATAAGGCGACGCAGCGAGGTCTTGTCGCGCACTATACTTATGTTGCGGATCGCGTGAGCCTTCCGATAATTCTCTACAATGTACCCCCGCGCACGGGCATGTCATTCAAGGCTGATACGTATAAGGAGCTTAGCAAGCACCCTAATATTAACGGAATAAAAGAGGCGTCGGGGGATTTCTCACTGATCGCGTCCACGATTCAGGCTTGCGGCGACGAGATTAATATATGGAGCGGCAACGACAACGAGGTTGTCCCGATGATGAGTCTCGGCGCGAAAGGCGTCATCTCCGTTGCCGCGAATATCGTTCCTCGCGTCATGGCGGATATGACCGCCGCCTGTCTCGCGGGAGATTTCAAGACCGGCGCGGAGCTTCAGCTTAAATATCTTGAGCTTATTGACGACCTCTTTATCGAAGTCAATCCGATACCGATTAAGACCGCGATGAATCTTATGGGCAAGGGCGTCGGCTCGCTGCGCCTGCCATTGTGCGATATGGATCCGAAAAACCTTGAAAAGCTAAAGGCTTCAATGAAAAAAATGAGACTTCTCTAGAAACGGCAACGGGCGGCATACGCCGCCCGTTGCACTTATACGGATGTAGAAAGGGACAAGGCAATGCTAAAACTTATAATCTCCGGCGCAAACGGACACATGGGGCGCGCCGTCGCGCGGCTTGCGGCGGAAAATCCGGATGTTGAGATTGCCGCCGGCGTTGATCTTTGCGCGGAGCGATACGGCGCGTTTCCGGTATTTATCGACCCGATGGAATTTTATGGAAAAGCAGACGCGCTTATCGACTTCTCGGCGCCCGCCGCGCTGGACATGCTTTTGAGATATTCCGCCGCAAGAAAGGTTCCTCTCGTGCG
>JAITGW010000071.1 GCA_031280325.1 Oscillospiraceae bacterium | reverse complement strand
TGTGAGTTCTACATCACCATTACGGAGAATATGATTGACTATTACAAGCCGGATATCCTCTCTCTCAAGGACGATACCGCGGCATGGGCTGCGCCGTTCATCTCAAAGGCTGACTATGACGAGATTTTCATTCCGATTTATGACCGCCACGCCCGCTTCGCGAGGGAGCGCGGGATCCCGATCGACTTCCACAACTGCGGCAAGTGTGAAACGCTTATGGACTCGCTCGTCCCGCTCGGCGTGCGCATGTGGAATCCGGCGCAGACATGCAATGATCTTGAAGCCGTGAAGAAAAAATACGGCAATCAGCTCATTATCTGCGGCGGTTGGGACGCGCGCGGCAGACTTTTAGAGGACGGCGTCACTGATGAGGAAATCCGTCAATCCGCGCGGGACTCTATGGATAAGCTCGCCTCCGGCGGCGGATACGCGTTTTGCGGCGCGTTTCTCGGCGCCGCCGATAATGAAAATGTCCGCCGCAAAAACGCCGTTCTGTTCGATGAAGTCTATAATTACGGGCATTCTTTCTATACAAAATAGCACCGCGGAGCTTCCCTGGTTCTGTAATCAAAGCCGCGGGAAAAGTTTGCCCGCGGGAAAAATTTTCCGGAGGAAGGAAAGTATGAAAAAAACGCTCTCGTTTCTGCTCGCGCTGCTGATGATCTTCACGATCGTCTCCTGCGCAAAGGATCCCGTCGCTCCCGCGACGACGCCTCCGCCTCCCGCGGACAGCGCCGCTCCGGGCGGCTCTGTCCCGACAGACGCTCCTCCCGCCGCAGATGGCTCCATCGGCTATGTCACTGACGACGTTGACCACGGGGCGCGCCGCACATATAACATCGTGTATATGAACTATGCGCCGTCAAACCTGACTCAGCAGATTGAGGACGCGCTCAACCAGCTTGGCGCGGTATATAACTTCACGACAGAAAACCTCACGGCAAACGCCGACTCTGACGCGTATGTCAACAACCTCAACACCGCCCTTATTAAAGAGCCGGACGGCGTTCTTATCGACGCGCCGCAGGAGTTCGCCCCGCGAATCGCGGAGCTTGTGCGCGAGTATGACATTCCGTCCGTCGCCCTGTTCAACAAGATGGTTGACGTTGAGGGGCATTGCCTGATCCCCGGCGTTCTTATGGATCAGTATTACAACGGTCAGCGCCAGCTTGAATATCTCGACAGCTCATATAAGGAGTTCTGGGGCGATATTGACCGCAGCGAAATCGTGTTCCTCGCGCTTGATTTCTCTTCCGGAATGGACGTTACGCTCCGCGCGCAGGGCGCTCTTGAAAAATTTCAGGAGCTTTATCCCGGCAACACGACATATAACGCAGACTCCGCCGCCCTGAACATGAGTCCGGAGTCCGGATATGACATCACAAACAGCATTATCTCCGCTCATCCCGAGGTGAAGTATTGGTTTATCGTCTCTGTGGTCGAGGATCTTGCTCTCGGCGCTTCACGCGCGATAGACGCGCTTGGCAAAACCGACCGCGTTATCATGACGGCGTCCGGCGCGGCGATTCTCCCCGGCGAGTGGGACAACGGCTATGACGGCTGCTGGATCGCAAACTATGCCGTCTCTCCGTTCCTGTATTCGGGCACCGCGATGTTCGGTCTGCTCGCGCTTATCGACGGGCGCGCAGCGCGCGAAACGCTTTGGCCGGAATATTTCCTTAACGGCGACGAGGCGGCGCGCTTCATGCTCAAAGCCGACATGATGACCCACGCAAACTATAAGCAGTATCTGGGCGACATTGTGCGCAGTTTCGGCGTGGAGTTCAAGGGCTGATCCGAACCGCAAGCTTATCGCAAACCCCTTTTATTAGGGTAAACATAATCAAATTAAGGAGAAAAAGATGAAAAAAGCACTCTCGTTTCTGCTCGCGCTGCTGATGATCTTCACGATCGTCTCCTGCGCAAAGGATCCCGTCGCTCCCGCGACGACGCCTCCGCCTCCCCCTCCCGCTGACAGCACCGCTCCGGGCGGCTCTGACCCGACAGACACTCCTCCCGCCGAGGGCGGCACCATCGGCTATGTCACCGACGACGTTGACCACCAGGCGCGCAAGACATACAACATCGTTTACTTCAATTTCCAGCCCTCCAACGCATCCCAGCAGGTGGCGGACGCGCTTCTCGAGCTTGGCAATGTCTATAACTTCAAGCTTGAGCAGCTCACCGCAAACGGTGACTCCGACGCGTATATCAACAACCTGACGACCACTCTTCTCAAAGGACCGGACGGTATTTTCGTTGACATCACCCAGGAGTACGCCCCGCGCGTCTCCGAGCTTCTTGAGGAATATGACGTTCCCGCGATCTGCATGTTCAACAAGGCCGTTGACGTTGACGGCAAGGTGCTTATCCCTTGCGTTATCATGGATCAATATCACAACGGTCAGACGCAGATGCAGTGGATGCTTGACAACTATAAGACATATTGGGGAGATGTCGATTTCTCCAAGGTCGCGTTCCTCTCGCTCGACTGGTCTACGAACATGGATCTGAACATGCGTTCCGTCGGCGCGACGGAGCTGTGGAAAGAGAAATATCCGAACAATCCGTATTTCTATGGCGATACAGCGGCGGAATCTTTCTCGGTCGAGGCCGGCTATAACGTCACAAACGCGATCATCTCCGCAAATCCGCAGATCGAGTATTGGCTCATCTCCGGCACGGCTGAGGACTATACGCTCGGCGCGACGCGCGCCGTCAACGATCTCGGCAAATCCGACAAGACGATCATCACCTCCTCCGGCGCGGCGATTCTCTCCGGAGAGTGGGATAACGGTTATGAGGGTTCGTGGAAAGCCAACTATTCGGCTCCCCCGTGGCTCTATGCCGGCGTCACCACGTTCGGTCTGCTCGCGCTGATTGACGGGCGCGCCACAAAGGACACCCTCTGGCCTGAGTCCTTCCTCCCAGGCGATCTTGCTCCGCGCCTCGTCCTCATGCCGGATATGATGACCCATGAGAATTATAAGGATTACCTCTCGAACATCAAGGCGTCTTTCGGCTGCTAACACAAAATACCTCACCGCAGAATAAATAAGATCAGCGGTTTGCCGCCGGACGGTTGTTATTAACCGTCCGGCGGGAGCATAAAACGATCGGCGGATCTTTTTGTCCGCTTTAGAGAGGAGAGCAAATGTCATGAACGGTCACGCGCTAAAACGCTTGTTAAAAGCCAAAGAGTTCCTGCTCATTATAATAACGCTCGCAATTATTGTACTCTTTTACTGTGTAAACAAGAATTATCTCAGTACAGACAGTCTCCGCGGCATAATGCAGGCGATGAGCATCACGGGCATCATGTCAATCGGCGTCGCGTATCTGCTGATCGGCGGCGGAATCGACCTTGCCACAAGCCTTGAATGTCTGTTCGCCGGCGTACTTACCGCAATACTTATCGTCAAGCTGGGCATCAGCTGGCCCGTCGCCTGTCTCATCACGCTGCTCGTCAGCGCATTTATCGGCTGGCTCAACGCCGTTATGATTACAAGGCTCGGCATGATGCCGTTCATCTCCACAATCGCGGTGTCAAGCGTCCTGACCGGCGTTAACCTCGCTCTGACAAACTCGCAAAACACTCCGATTCCCGTGGAGTCGTTCTGGTGGGGCGGCGGCACACTCGCAAAGATCTTTCCCGTTCCGTTCGTAATCATGATTGTACTGCTGCTCATCGGCGGCTTTATACTCAAGAAAACCCAATTCGGACGCAATATCTATCTCGTCGGCGGCAACCAGCAAGCGGCGCGCCTGTCGGGAATCAATCCCGCCCGCGTGCGCACATATCTTTACATAATCAACGCCGTCATGGCTGGCTTTTCCGGTATCGTTCTTGCCTCTCGCATGCACACGGCCTCGCCGTCATCCCTGTCGGACGCTCAGATGGACGCGATTACGGCCTCCGTTCTCGGCGGAATAGCGTTTACGGGCGGCGCCGGCGGAATGCTCGGCTGTTTTATCGGAATCCTGCTTCTAAACTTCTTCTCAGCCGGATTGAATATGCTCGCGCTTGAGAGCTATTGGTCAACAATTTCCTCGGGCGTGCTGCTCGTAATCGCGCTTACGGTTGACTATCTTAACGAGCGCTCACGCGAACGGCTTCTCAAGACCAAGCCCGCGATCGCGGCAAAGGAGGCGTCAAAATGAGCGAATATTTAGAGTTTTCGGGCATCAGCAAGGCGTATCCCGGCGTTCAGGCTCTTGATGACATATCCTTTAAGGCGCAGTCGGGGCGCGTTCTCGCGCTGCTCGGCGAAAACGGCGCGGGAAAAAGCACGCTGCTGAAAATCCTCAGCGGCGACGTGCACCCTGACAGCGGGAAAATCCTTATCAACGGCGAGGAAACGACCTTCTCATCCCCAAACAACGCGATTGCAAGCGGCGTTTCCGTAATATATCAGGAGCGTCAGCTCGTCCCGACGCTTACGGTCATGGAAAATATCTTCCCCGGCACGTTCCCGAAAACCCCCCTCGGCACCATCGACACGCGCGCCCTGCGCCGCAACGCGCAGGAGGTTATCGACACCTTCGGGCTTCCGCTTCACCCGAATGAACTTGTCGGCCGCCTCTCCGTCGCGTATCAGCAGATGGTCGAGATTATGAAAGCGTATCAGCGCGACTCCAAGATCATCGCCTTTGACGAGCCTACCGCTCCGCTGACGGACACGGAGATTGACATTCTGTTCTCAATCATCGAAAAGCTCAAAGCGGCGGGTAAAATCATCATCTACGTCTCACA
>JAITGW010000069.1 GCA_031280325.1 Oscillospiraceae bacterium | reverse complement strand
CGGCGCATTGGCGCGCGAGGATATGGAGAGATTTATGGGCGCGAAAATTTTTCTGCAAACATGGGTTAAGGTTCGGGAGAACTGGCGCGATTCTGACAGGCAGGTAATGAATTTCGGATATAGGGATTGATGTTTTACCGCAAGGAGGATGCGCAGTGTGTGAGTTTTTTTCGGCACGCTTTATCGGGCGTTTCGTTCTGATCGTACAGCCATGCAGGAACCGTTTATAAAGCTGCGCGCGCTTGTGCTGCGTTCGGTTCCGTACAAGGAATCGTCGCGGATTCTCTCGGTGCTGACGGATACGCTCGGACGCATCACCGTATCGGCTCACCGCGCGGTCGGGCGCGGCAGCCGCATCGCCGCCGCGGTACAGCCGCTTGCGTTTTCGGAGCTTACGCTGCGGCAAAACCGCGATCGATTTACGCTTACAGAAGCGCATATTATTGAGCAATTCGTTGAAATCACAGAGGATTTGGAGCGTTTTGCCATTGCAATGTACTTTCTTGAGCTTTGCGAGACCATTGCTGTTGAGAGCGTGGCGTCGCCTGAAATTCTCGCGCTCGCGCTGCGCGCGATAAACGCCCTTGGCTCCGAGCGGAGCGATCCGAGACTTGTAAAAGCCGCGTTTGAGCTCCGGCTTATGTGCCTTGCCGGCTATGCGCCGATGCCGCGCGCAGACACGCTCTGCGGCGAAACGCTGGAGCGCGGCACGGCGCTCGCGGTCAAATATATTACCGGCTGCGAGCCAAAACGCGTCTTCTCCTTTGCTCTGGAGGATTTTGCGCAATTGGCGCGAGTCTGCGAAGGATATGTGCTGCGCCAGCTTGACAGGGGCTTTAGAACACTGGATTATTACCACAAGGTAAGGATAAGCTGATGGAACTGTATAGGAAATCACTTAACACGCTGGAGCTTCCGGCGATACTCTCACTGCTCTCTGCGGAAGCGGTATCCGACCGAGGCAAAGAGCTTGCGTGCGCGCTGACGCCGACTGACGACATTTTTGAGGCGCGATACCGCCAGGAGGAAACGAGCGCCGCGAAAACGATGATAAACGTGCGCGGTGCGCCGGGATTTTCCGGAATCCGCGATATCCGCGCCGCAGTAAAGCGCGCAAATATCGGCGGAACATTGAGTACAGCGGAGCTGCTTGATATTGCCGCGCTGCTGCGCGCCGCCGCCGGAGCAATTGCCTATTCCGACGCGGACAGGGCGGAGAGAACAATCGTCGACGGGCTGTTTTTTGCCCTGCGCCCGAATAAATATCTCGAGGGGCGCATTTCGGCGTCGATCATCGGAATAGATGAGATTGCGGACGGCGCGTCCGCGGCGCTCTCGGACATTCGCCGCCACATACGCATTGCGGGAGAGAAAATCCGCACTTCGCTCAGCAAGATGATTTCCTCCGCCGCGTATTCCAAGGCGCTGCAAGAGGCGATCATAACCGTCAAAAATGACCGCTTTGTGGTGCCGGTCAAGGCGGAGCATAAATCGGCGGTGCCGGGGCTTGTCCACGACATATCCGCCTCCGGCGCGACGCTGTTTATCGAGCCAATGAGCGTCGTGACGCTTAACAACGAGATCCGGGAGCTTGCCGCAAAGGAAAAGCAGGAGATCGAGCGCATTCTTGCGGAGCTTTCCGCCGAGGTTTCGGCTCACGGAGATGATTTGATCACGAATTTTGAGACGCTGACGTCGCTTGACCTTGTCTTTGCCAAGGCAAAGCTGTCCCTGCGGCAGCGGGCGCACGAACCGCTTCTGACCGAGGAAACGCAAATTGTCCTGCGCAGGTGCCGCCACCCGCTGATTGACCCGGCCTCCGTTGTTGCGACTGATATTCTGCTCGGCGGAACGTTTGACACTCTTGTGATCACGGGTCCGAATACGGGAGGCAAGACTGTCGCGCTGAAAACTCTCGGGCTTTTCTGCGCGATGGCGGCGTGCGGTCTGCACCTTCCGGCGGAGGCTGACAGTCGTCTTCCGGTGTTCCGCCAGATTTTCTCTGACATCGGAGACGAGCAGTCAATAGAGCAATCGCTGTCAACGTTTTCGTCGCACATGACGAATATTGTGCGCATTCTCGCGCGGGTCGAGAACGGCGCGCCGCCGATTCTCGCTCTGTTTGACGAGCTTGGCGCGGGCACTGATCCGATTGAGGGCGCGGCGCTTGCAATTTCTGTCATCGAATACGTGCGCCGCCGCGGCGCGCTCGTCGCCGCAACTACGCATTACTCTGAGCTTAAAACATACGCACTGCTCTCTGCGGGGGTTGAGAACGCCTCCTGCGAGTTCGACGTTGACTCACTGCGGCCCACCTACCGGCTGCTTATCGGAGTTCCGGGAAAGAGCAACGCGTTCGCGATCTCAAAACGGTTGGGACTTCCGGAAGCCGTAATCGACGACGCGCGTGCGCGGATAGCGGGCGAGACAAGCGCGTTTGAAGAGGCAATCCATCGTTTGGAGTCGCTGCGCAAAGGGGCAGAGACCGACCGCGACGAAGCGTATAAGCTCCGGAGCGCGGCGGAGCGCGACGCGAGGATCGCCGAGCGTCACCGCGCGGAGCTTGAGCGTCAGAGGGAAAAAGCCGAAGCTGACGCGCGGCGCGAGGCAACCCGCATTATCCAGTCCGCGCGCGGCGAGGTCGACGCGATACTTGAAGAGCTTTCGCAGCTGCGCCGCGCCGCCGATGAGGAGCGCGACTTCCGCCGCGTCAACGAGGCAAAATCCGGACTGCTCCGCAGACTCAATGAAGCCGAAAACCGCGCGTATTACGCGGCGAACCCCGAAACGCCTTATGACAACACTGAGGATATACAGCCGGGAGACCGCGTGCGTCTGCTCAAATACGACACGCTCGCGGATGTAATCTCCGTAAACGGCGATAATCTGGAGCTTCAGGCCGGGATCATGAAAATATCGGCCAAACGCTTTGAGGTCCGCAAAACGCAGGAGCGGCAAAAAAACCGCGCCGTTACTGTGACGCGCTCAGGCGACGCGCCGATAAAGTCAATCGCGCCGGAAATCGACCTGCGCGGCATGACGGCGGACGACGCGCTCTCCGTTCTGGAAGCGTATCTCGACTCTGCGCGTATGGCAAAGCTCGAGAGTGTGACTGTTATCCACGGCAAGGGCACCGGAGTCCTGCGCGCCGCCGTTCACGCGATGCTCAAAACAGAGCCGCATGTGAAAGCGTATCGCCCGGGGCGCTTCGGAGAGGGGGAGATCGGCGTGACGATCGTTGAGTTCAAGTGAAAAACATCGGAGCGCGAACCGAAAAGTCCGCGCTCCGATGTTTTGCCTGAATCTAGTAATTCCACTTTATTAGCTTCTTTTTCAGTAAATCAACAAACCAATTCAGCAGTGAGACCACAAGGGCGATAAAGAGTATACCCGCAATTGTTTTGGTATAGTTGATCTCGCTTGAGAATTTGCGCACGTAATAGCCCATTCCGCGGTCCGCGCCCATCATTTCAGCCGCTGTGAGTGTCATCACGGAGACCGAGAGCATTACCGTGAGGTTATTTATTATGCGCGGCAGTGTATACGGCAGAATCACGCGGAAAAGCATAGAGTGCAGCGGCGCGTTGAGCACACGGGCTGTGTCCACGATTTTGTGGTCGATCGTGCCGACTCGGTTGATCATGTTCATGAACGTAGGGAAAAATATACCCAGAAAAATCACGAAAATGGACGCCGAGGTGAATGTCGGCAGCAGCATGACGATATACGGCACGTAAATCATCGACGGCACGGCGGAGACCGCCTTTGAAATCGGAAACACCGCTCTTCGCAGACGCGGAATCCAGCCCACAATAAGTCCCAGGATCACCCCCGCGATAATCGCGAGCGTAAAGCCGGTAAGCAGCAGATACATAGACCGCGCCCAGCCCTGGAGAATAAAGTCCCAGTCCTCGACAAACACGTTGAAGACGTTTTCCGGAGGCGGCAGAAAGATTCGCGGCGCGATGTCAAGCTTGCGCGTCGTGACCTCCCACGCAAGCAGCAGCAGGAACACAAACGCCGTAATGTCAGAGGACACCTTGAGCTTTTCCTCATTTTTCCCGGAGCGGAGCAGATACGCAAGCTCAATAATGACTATTACGCACAGAAAAACAAGCGGGCTTTTCATCTTCGCGCCATAGCCCGGAACAGCGGCAAGGCGAGATTGCGGAGTCAGCACTGCGGCAAGCAACAGAGTAAACAGCAGGTTCGGTATCGTAAGTATGCGGGTTTTAAGCGTTTTCACAGCCACCCTCCCATCTCGTTGATTTTCTCGGAAATATCGTCATAGAACAGACTGAAAAGCTCGGAGCGCAGCGAGGCGTATTCCTTCGACGCGAATATCTCGCTCTGGCTGCGAGGGCGGGAGAAGGGCACGGAGATTTCGCGGCGGATTTTTTTTGGCTCCATGAAGATAATGCGGTCGGCAAGAAAGAGCGCCTCGTCAATGTCGTGCGTGACAAATACAACGGTCATACTGCGGTTTTCCGAGCCCCAGAGCTCAAGCAGCTGCTTTTGAAGCGTGACGCGCGTCTTTGCGTCAAGCGCGCCGAACGGTTCATCCATCAGCAGAATTTCAGGCGAAACGGCGAGCGCACGCGCAATCGCGACGCGCTGCTGCATTCCGCCGGAAAGCTCTCCCGAGAGCTTATCCATAAAGCCCGTGAGTCCCACCTTGTCGAGATATTTTTCGGAAATCGCGTTCGCCTCAGCCTTTTTCATCTCCTTATGCACAAGCGTTACGGCAAAGGCGACGTTTTGCTTCGCCGTCAGCCATGGAAACAGCGAATAGTGCTGGAATACCACGGCGCGCTCCGGTCCCGGACCCTTGAATTCCTTGCCGTTGATTTTCGCCGTGCCGGAGGAGGGCTTGTTTAAGCCCTCCAGCACGCCGAGAAGGGTGCTTTTTCCGCAGCCGGACGAGCCGACGAGGCATACGAATTCTCCGTCTTCAATATTCAGCGAAATATCCGACAGAGCCCGGAATCTTCCGCTTCCGCCGGAGTATTCCACGCACAGATTCTTCAGCTCAATCTTGCTCATTGCTTACGAGAACGCCTCGGAGTTGTTTACATAAAACTCCTCAAGCAGACGCTGATACAGCTTGTCGTCGGGATAGCGGCGAATTACCTCTTTAAGCGCGTCCTCATATATAGTAACGTCAATCGAATCCGCTACAGAGATGCCGTCTTCAATCTTGCCCCACTCCTGAAGCAGCCCGTACAGCGCTTTTATCTTGTTGAGCGACGGATCGAGCGTCAGCGGAGAGCTGGATTCGGGAGAGTAGAGATAGTTGTTGACAAACTCATCATCCTCGCGCGCAAGCTCTTTGAGAATGTCGATCGTCCTTTGATGATCCTCGAGATATACCTTGTACGCACGCAGCTCGGCGATGTAGATGTTCACGTATTTCTGGCGGTTCGCCTCAATATCGCTCTTTCGCCCCGTGTGCCGGCAGCAGACGTACATCGGCGCGATGTCCCGGACGGGGAAGGAGACGTCAAGCCCAGCCTCCCGCGCGACTGAAATAAATTCATTCGTCACGACGGCCACATCCGCTTCGCCCTTGACGATCGCCTGCACGACAAGAGTGTTGTCGTCGAATTCCTTGTATGTAATTTCGGTTTGCGGATCAACTCCGGCTTCGAGCAGCTTTGCGCGTGTGACAAAATCCGCGTTGTTCAGCCGCGTCGTCGCGACGACCGCGCCGCGCCAGTTTATGAGATCTTTGAAATACTCCACCTTCTCGGATGTTGTAATAACAGTGGAGCCTTCAGCCGCCGTGCCGCCGAATATCGCCACATCCGTCCCCTGCGCGATATGCGCCAGTGTCTGATAAACGCTCATGACCTGAACGTCAGTTTTGCCGATCGCGATGGCGTTGATCGCGTCCACGCCGGTGAGAGCCGCGAACTGCGCGTCGATTCCCTCTTCCTCAACATAACCAAGCTTCCACGCAAGCGTTGGCACCGATGCGCGCAGGGAGCCGAGCTCGAAGTTAAA
>JAITGW010000171.1 GCA_031280325.1 Oscillospiraceae bacterium | reverse complement strand
GTCGCCCTCGGCATAGTAATAAACAAAGTGCCACCCGTAAGCTTCGTCGTATATCACGTCATAATCCCCGGGGTTTTTCCCGCTGTCAAACAACCACTCGTTAAGCGCCTCATATCCGTTTTGGCGCGGTCCGTTCTCAAAAAATCCGTCCGTCGCGTCAACAAGAGCCGCCTGCTGCGCAAGGGTGAGCAGCGCGTCTGCGTCGTAAACGCCGTCCTTCACCTTATTATAGGTTTCGCGGGCCGTCCGCTCGGCAAGCTCCGGATTATTCGCGTCGTTCTCTGTCGTTATCAGCACATAGCTGACCGTGTCATAATCATTGTCCGATCGGTCAATATAGAACATCACATACGTTCCGGCAACCGCGTCGATTATCTCCATATCGCCATATTTCCGCGACTGATCGCGCATCCACACGCCGTAGGTGTCGCCAAGCAGCCCGCCTGTATAGCGGCGCAGGGTCGATGCCGGAAGCGCGTATTTCCCCGAATCAAGCTCGCGCGCCTCTGCGATGAAATCCTCCTCGGAGGTGACATCTTCAATAAAACTCTCCGCCCGGACATGCGCCTGCGCAAGCGACTGCGCATCGTCTTTCTTCCCCGCGATGTGTACATACCGATATGTGAAGGTGTCCAGCTTGTTTGTATTCGCGCTGTAATATTCCTCGAGCTGCTCCGCCGTGAAATCAATGGACAGGCGCACATGCTCTTTATACGCCTCTCCCAGCGCGGCGTATTCAAGCATTTTTCGGTAAACGGCCTCGGTCACCCCCTTGCCGTACTGCCCGGAGAGGTATTTGCTAACGGACATCTTGCTGTTTTCGGCAATAAGCCGCACAGATCGAATTTCTGCCTCGATCTGCTCGGCATCAGAATCCGGCAGCGCAAAGTCCGCGTCGCGCGCCGCGGAATATGCCTTCGCCGTTTCCTCCATGCGCGAGTCCGTCATGCGCAGCGCGTACTCATACCAGGTCTCGCCTGTGGCGTCGTCGTATATCTGGCTCTGAAGGGAGTAGTTAAAATCAGGCAAAAGCTCGTCCGCGTCCGGGCCAAACGTGGCGCGGAAGCTCTCTTCATACTCTGTCAGCGTTTTGTGGTAAAAATAGTTATACTCCGCAACCGACAGGCGCAGCCGTCCGGAGCTTGCGGCCGGAATTATCCGCCGTGCAAAGCCCGTATCCGACAGCAGCAGCGCAATAAGCGCCAGCGCGACGGGCGCGACGACGACATACGGCAGCCAGTCGGACAGCTTTCTTTTTTTGCCCTTGGGAAAGGGCGCGCTTTTCTTTTTTTTCATTTTGCTCTCTCACTTGTTGTAAGTATTGGGCATTGCGGTTTTGCGGCCGTTCAGTACCGGAGCGCGCGCTGAAATACCAATCAGGCTTTTAGAAGTATATCACACCAATCGCAATCGCGCAATCCCATTTCTGCCGCGGCGGCGCCAGGCGCGTTTTGCTTCCGCGGAGCGTGCATCATGCTTCGCCCGCTTGCTGCAGCTCCCGCGCGCGCTCCTGCTCTCTCATGTATTTATCATAAATTTCGGCGCCGACACAGTCCCTGGCGTAACGGCACCACTTGATACAGCTTTGCGTATCGCTCATCGCCACAAAGCCGCATTCGCACGTTGCCGTCGGAAGAATCGAGAACAGCTCTATCTCCCGTCCGCAGTTCGGGCAGGTTTTTGTATAAATCTTCGCATCGCGCAGTCTGTCCGCGCCCGGGCATTTGTTCATGTGAGCGCTCCTTTCCCGCACCGGCGAAACACGAAACTGAAGCCGGTGCGCTTACGTATAGTCTAACTGTTTGCATTGGACGCGCCTTCTTGGTATAGTCCGCTCCGGGGGCGCGGGTTCACTGTTTTTCCGCGCCTCCAACCGTCACTGTGATCGCTTTAAGCGGAATTTTCGCGCCTGACAGCTCAATTGCTTCCTCCGCCATTCTTACAAGCCCTCCGCAGCAGGGAACCTCCATGCGCAGGACTGTCACTGCCTTCACTCCGCAGCACGTGATAATCTCCGCAAGCTTTTCGGAATAATCCGTTCCGTCAAGCTTTGGACACGCGATGACAAACGGCTGCCTAAGCTCCAGCTCTCGCCGCATAAACGCCGTACAGTCGGCGGCAACGGTCAGCTCCGCGCCGCGAAAGCGCGGGTCACGCGGTGACACAAGCTTCAGCTGTATCGGAAACTGCGCCGGTCTGCCGACGCCGTTATATTCCGCGGCTTCCCGCTCCGTAAACGTTATCGCACCCGTGGGACACGCGGGCAGACAGTCGCCCAGACCGTCACAATAATCGTCCCGCAGCAGCCTCGCCTTGCCGCCCGCCATACCTATCGCCCCTTCGTGACACGCTGCCGCGCACAGCCCGCAGCCGTTGCACTTCTCCTCGTTTATTTCAATTATTCTGCGTTTCATACTCGTTCCCTCCTTGACTTTATGTCCGTATAATACTACAATACGAAGCATAAGTCTGTTGCAATTGCAACAAAGGAGGGAAGCATGGAGAAATATTTTTCAGCGCTGCGGCAGTCCGCCCTTTTTTCAGGAATTGCGGACGGCGACATTTTCCCGCTGCTCCGCTGCCTCGGCGCGGCATTCCGGAGCTATGGAAAGGACGAAACTGTTCTCTCCTCCGGCACGCTTGCGAGAACGGTCGGCATCGTCGCATCCGGAATGCTGCGCGCTGTCAAGGAGGACGCATGGGGAAACAGCAATCTTCTCGCGCTGTTCTCTCCGGGGGAGATATTTGCAGAAACGGCAGCCGCCTCGGACTCTGCCCTGCCGGTTGGTGTATTCGCGGAGGAAAACTCCGTCATTTGCTTTCTGGATTTCCGGCGGGTTGTCACGTCCTGCTCCTCCGCGTGTGTTTTCCACACGGCACTCGTGCGGAACTATATCGGCGTGCTCGCGGCGCGCAATCTCGCGCTCACCGAAAAGCTTGAGCATATCACAAAACGCACAACGCGGGAAAAAGCGCTGTCATATCTGTCGGCGCAGTCGTCGGCGCGCGGCAGCCGCAGCTTTGATATTCCGCTTGACCGTCAGCAGCTTGCGGACTATCTCTCTGTTGACCGCAGCGCGCTGTCAGCGGAGCTTTCGCGCCTGAAATCAGAGGGTGTGATAGCGTACAGCAGAAATCATTTTACCCTTCTTCCCCCCCGGAGCCTGAGCGCGGAGGGTGGATTTTCACAGGATCGTCACAGCGCGCGCTGTCTCCGTCCACCCGGCGCGGCGCCGCGGTAACAGCACATCGCGGCGCGGAAACAGACGGATCCCGCAAAGCATATCGCCTCGCGGGATCCGCGTTTCCCGTTATTGGGTTTCTTCCGCCGACTTGTGCCGCGTAAAGTCGTCCGTGTCCTTGGTCACAGCGTAATAAACCACGTCGCCGGTATAGTAGTTCTGGAATTTCGGCATCCATTGGAGCGCGGAGTTCCACGGATATTTTCCGGGTGACAGTCCGGGACCCGAGCACGGAATGACCTCTGAAATATCAGCCGGGAATTTCTGCGCCCACTGCCCGTCGCTCAGCTGCGCCCGGAAATGATAATCAAAATTGCCCTTGCCTCCCAGATCAATCTCCTCACCATCCCAGATCTTGCAGCCGATTCTCAGCGCGATACGGTATTCCTTTTTGGGATCGATCGCGGAGTCAAAGCTCTCAAGCCTTCTAAAATCCAGGATTTTCAGACTGCCCCGGTGCGCCTCGACATAATCCTCGACCAGTCCCGCAATATACTCCAAAACAGCGCCCTCGCCTCCGACGGCGTACAGGCTGTTCATACTGTCATAGTCCAGCTCAAGATCGTCCGCAAGAATCATGCGAGTATCCCGCAGCGCATAGGACATGCAGTTACCGCCCTCCGTAGCGTCCGTGCCCGCCGATGGCTGCTCGGTATATCCGAATCTGCCGTATGTCAGCTCCCGCTTGCCGGCTTCCCCGCT
>JAITGW010000157.1 GCA_031280325.1 Oscillospiraceae bacterium | reverse complement strand
AGTACGAGCTGGCTGTTCTCCATTTGTGAATTCCTCCTGAAAAATTTTAAGTCTTGTATAAAACGGATAAGAGAGTCAGGCGTTGCCGGACTCTCTCTTGCGTTAATGTTCCGCGGGGGTGTTAGGCGCGGACGCGCACGATACACTCAACCGATTTGCCGTCAACAGTGAGAACAAGCTTGGCGTTGCCCGCCTTAATCCCCGTAACCTTGACGCTCATGCCGCCGGAATCGGCTTTCACGACGACGTCGAAGATATTGCTGTCGGTGCTTTCCCAAACGGGTTCGAGGCCCTCAATGCCGGAGGGGGTGATTTTTGCCTTGAGATTGACTGATTCTCCGACTTTGATCGAAAAATCGGTCTTAACGGTGCTTCCGTACATGATTTTTACGGATTCAACCACGGGAGGAGGCGTGTCCGGCGGCGTCGTAATCGGTTCCGGCGTGTCAATGTCCGGACTGTTTACGGTGTGAATATCGTCATCCGTAGCCGGAAGGTTCTGCGACGGCGTCGTCGCGGCAGGATTGTCAGCGCCGCCTACCGAGGTGGCAAGGACAATGATCGCGGCGCTCACGACGAAGATAAGGGCAAGGCAGATGATTATACGCCCGCGGCGCAGATCGCCGTAATTTGCGTATTTCGACTTCGCGCCGCGGCGCGCGTGACAGTTTGGACAGCGGAGCAACAGGGGAGAGTATAGCCGGTCGCACCGGCCGCATTTGATTTCCTTGAGAAGAGACATGCAAAAGCTCCTTTCTGCGCAGGAGTTGAGAATGTGCACCTACAGCTTTTCGACGATTTCCTTTGTGTCACGGGCGATGACAAGCTCCTCATTTGTGGGTATGACAAAAACCTTTGTTTTGGAGGCGTCGCCCGTAATATCGACAGTTCCGCGCGTAAAATTCTTTTGCGGATCGACATATACGCCGAATGCCGCCGACAGCTTTCCGATCACGGCCTCGCGCAGCTCCGGCGAGTTCTCGCCGAGTCCCGCGGTAAACACAATCGCGTCTGCTCCGCCGAGGATTCCGGCATAGGCCGCAACGTATTTCGCCACGTCGTAATAGAAAATATCGAGCGCAAGCTGGGCGCGCCGCTGGAGCGGGTGAGCGGCGTCGGCCGCGGCGGCCTCGATCGAGCGGAAGTCCGAACTGACGCCGGATACGCCGAGCACGCCGGATTTTTTGTTTAGAATATCATAAGTTTCCTTGCGGGTAAGCCCCTCGCTGTTGGCAAGGAATTCGGCAATCGCGGGATCGATGCTGCCGGAGCGGGTGCCCATGGGCACGCCCTCAAGCGGAGTCAGACCCATGGAGGTGTCAACACAGCGCCCGTCACGCAGCGCGGCGATTGACGAGCCGTTGCCACAGTGGCACGTGATGATTTTTGTGCCCGCAGCCCTGCCTCCGAGCAGACGGACAGCTTCCTCCGAGACGTAACGGTGGCTTGTCCCGTGGAAGCCGTAACGGCGGATGTTGTACTTTTCGTAATACTCATAAGGTATGGCGTATATATAAGCGTAATCCGGCATGGTCTGATGGAACGACGTGTCAAACGTGGCGACCTGCGGAGTGCCGGGCATTGCCTTTTGGCACGCCTCGATACCCTTGAGGTTTGCCGGGTTGTGCAGCGGACCAAGCGGTATAAACTCCTCAATTGACTTGATGACGTCACTGTTTATAAGGACGCTTGTCTCAAACTTGGGACCGCCGTTGAGGACGCGGTGTCCGACGGCGCCGACCTCGGACAAGCTGGAGACGACGCCGTGGTCGGGACTGACAAGCGCGCCGAGAACGAGACCGATTGCCTGATCGTGATCGGCGATGACCGCGTCAAGCATATATTCCGGTTTGCCGTTTTTCGGCGTATGCTTGAGCATACCGACTTCACCGGTGCCGATACGCTCGCAAATTCCCTTTGCGATAAGCGTTTCGGTGTCCATGTCCATAAGCTGATATTTGAGAGAGGAGCTGCCCGCGTTGATTATGAGTATCTTCATTATATGACCTGCCTCTTGATTATTTTTCCGCTTTGGTGTAGCATAGCAATTACAAAAAACATGAATTAATAATACTACTTTTCGCGGAGGTTGGCAATAAGCAAAATGAATAATTTCGCAGAATTTTTACAACTTCCCGCCATTGCCGTGATTTGTGAGCTTAATCCGCCGCATTTCGGGCACAAACGCCTGTTTGAAAACGCGAGAAAACGCCTCTTTGAGGCGACCGGAGTCGAAAATGCGCCGATAATCTGCGTGATGAGCGGCAATTTTGTACAGCGCGGCGAGCCCGCGGTTTTTCCGAAGCTGCCGCGCGCCGCCGCCGCGATAAAAATGGGCGCTGATCTCGTCGTTCAGCTGCCGACGGCAAGCGCGCTGTCATCTGCCGAGGATTTTGCGCTGGGCGCCGCCGCGCTTGTCCACGCGCTGGGCGCGGAATATCTCGCTTTTGGGAGTGAATCGGGCGATTTGGGCGCGATGACCGCCGCCGCGGACGCGCTTGACGCGCCGGAGTGCGGCGGATTGATTCGCTCTGCCCTGAAATCGGGGCAGTCGTATCCGCGCGCGCTTACATACGCCGCCGAAAGCCTGTCGCCGGGCGCGGAGCGTATTCTCTCCGCGCCGAATGACATGCTTGGAGCGGAATACATACGCGCCCTGAGACGGCTTTGCGCAGGAACCTTGCCGCTTGTGCTTTTGCGGACCGCCGGAGTGTCATCTAAAGCCTTGCGGGAGGAACTGCGCTCCGGAGGCGCGGCGCGGGCGTCATTGCCGCCGGAGACGCGGGAGTTTTTCGGGGGCGCGCAGCCGATATTTGCCGAAAATCTGGAGATGGCGATGCTGTCGCGGCTGCGGGACGCGGATGAGGCTCGGTTTTTTGCCGCGACGGGCGGCGGGGACGGAGTTGCGCAGCGGGCCGTGCGCGCGGTGCGCCG
>JAITGW010000147.1 GCA_031280325.1 Oscillospiraceae bacterium | reverse complement strand
CTTAGTGTGAGCTTATATAAATCTTTTTGGAGGACTAACCGTATGTCCGCAAAACATATTTTCGTCACCGGCGGCGTTGTTTCCGGTCTTGGCAAGGGCATCTGCGCCGCGTCGCTCGGGCGGCTTCTCAAACAGCGCGGTCTGAAGATCACAATGCAAAAACTGGACCCCTATTTCAATGTTGACCCGGGAACGATGAACCCATATCAGCACGGGGAGGTTTTTGTCACCGACGACGGAGCCGAGACTGATCTTGACCTTGGTCATTACGAGCGGTTTGCTGACGAAAATCTGACCGAAAACTCATCCGTATCCTCCGGCAAGATATATTGGGACGTTCTCAATCGGGAGCGCAGCGGCGATTATCTCGGGCGCACCGTGCAGATTATTCCGCACATCACCGACGAAATTAAGCACCGCATTTACATGCTTGACGACGGTGAGGTTGATGTGATCATCACTGAAATCGGCGGCACCGTCGGCGATATCGAGTCGCAGCCGTATATCGAAGCGATCCGCCAGGCGGGGCGCGACAAGGGGCGCGAGAATGTGCTGTACATCCACGTTTCTCTGATCGTTCAAATCCCCGGATCGGACGAGCTTAAAACAAAGCCGACGCAGCATTCCGTAAAAGAGCTTCTCTCCGTTGGAATCCAGCCGGACATCCTCGTCTGCCGGAGCGATTTGCCGATAAACGCGGAGATGCGCAACAAAATCGCCTCGTTTTGCAATGTAGAACCGGACTCTGTCATTCAAAATGTCACGGCAAGCTCTCTGTATGAGGTGCCGTTGCTTATGGCGAAAGAGGGACTTGACCGCGCTGTCTGCCGCAAGCTTGGGCTTGACGCGCCGGAACCGGATCTTGCGGAGTGGACGGCGATGGTAAGCCGCCAGAAAAGCGCGGAGCGTCAGGTGGAAATTGCCCTGGTCGGCAAATATACGGAGCTTCACGACGCCTATCTCTCGATTGTCGAGGCTTTTTCCCACGCCGGAACCGAAAACGACGCCGTCGTCTCGATCCGCTGGGTTGATTCTGACCGCGTCACGGCCACAAGCGCCGACGCAATACTTTCCGGCGTATCGGGCGTGCTTGTCCCCGGCGGCTTCGGCGACCGCGGTATTGAGGGCAAAATCAACGCCGTGCGCTGGGCTCGCGAAAACCGCGTTCCGTTCTTCGGCATCTGCCTCGGAATGCAGATGGCGGTTATTGAGTTTTCGCGCAACGTCTGCGGTCTTGCCGACGCGAACTCTACGGAGATGAACGAGCGCACCTCCCACCCCGTCATCGACCTCATGCCGGAGCAGGTTGGAATCACAAAAAAAGGCGGCACAATGCGTCTCGGCAAATACCCCTGCGTACTCTCGCCGGACTCCAAAGCGCACGCCGCATACGGCTCCGCAGAAATCAGCGAGCGCCACCGGCACAGATATGAGTTCAACAATGACTATCGCGAGACGCTCACATCCAGCGGATTGCGCTTGTCGGGACTGTCTCCAAGCGGTAATCTTGTGGAAATCGTCGAGTGTCCCGACCATCCGTGGTTTGTCGGCGTTCAGTTTCATCCGTGCCTCAAATCCCGCCCGAACCGCGCTCACCCGCTGTTCCGGGAATTTGTCAAAGCTGCGCTGAAAACAAATGAGCAGCTGAAAATCGAAAATTAACGCGGCGTGAAATTTTTTACAAGGACGCGGGATATACTATAAATTACAACAATCTCTTTTGGAGGGTCTTGCGATATGGCGATTAATATTGGCATAACGGGCTTCGGACGCATCGGGCGCATGGTTCTGCGCGCAAAGTATGAACGCCCCGAGGATTATTCGGAGCTCACGATAAAGGGCGTCAACTGCTCCTATTCTACGGAGTATATGGCGTATCTGCTTAAATACGACTCTATCCACGGGCGCTTCACAATCGGCGTTTCATACACGGACGACGCGATTATCATAAACGGCGACGTTATACCGCACTATTCAAGCCGCGAGCCGGAGCAGCTCCGTTGGAACGAGTACGGCGCCGAGTATCTCATAGACGCAACAGGTAAATTCACGACTCTCGATAAGGCGGCGGCAAACCTGCGCGCCGGAGCGAAGAAGGTGATCCTCACCTCCCCCTCGTCAGACGCGCCCATGTTTGTCATGGGCGTTAATCACGAGACGTATACGCCGGATATGGACATCGTCTCCAACGCGTCGTGTACGACGAACGCCCTCGCCCCCATCGCAAAGGTTCTCCACGACAAGTGGGGCATCGCGAGCGGTCTGATGACGACAGTGCATTCCACGACCTCAACCCAGCGGACCGTTGACGGCGCGTCGAACAAAGACTGGCGCGGCGGCAGGGCCGCCTCTGTTAACATCATTCCCTCAACGACCGGCGCGGCTAAGGCAGTCGGCAAGGTCATCCCGCCGCTTAACGGGCGCCTTACAGGTATGTCAATGCGTGTGCCGACGCTGAATGTATCCGTCGTTGACCTGACGGTGAATCTGAAATCCGCGGCAAGCTATGCGGAGGTATGCGCCCAGATGAAGCGCGCGAGCGAGGGCGAGCTGCGCGGCATCCTCGGCTACACTGAGGACTCCGTCGTCTCGTCAGACTTTATCCACGACTACCGCACGTCTATATTCGATGCCGGCGCCGGCATCGGGCTGACCGATACGTTTATGAAAATAGTTTCGTGGTACGACAACGAGTGGGGCTATTCCTGCAAGGTTCTCGATCTGGTGAGACATATGCACAAAGTCGATCGCGCAGTGAAATAGCCGCAAGCGGCGCGATCATTTCAACCAAGCTGAAAGGAAAGTCATGCAAGAAAACATTTTCATAAAGGGCGCGCGGGAAAATAACCTCAAAAATGTTGACGTTGAGATCCCGCGCGACAAATTTATCGTCATGACCGGCATTTCCGGAAGCGGAAAATCCTCGCTGGCCTTTGACACGATATATGCGGAGGGGCAGCGGCGCTATATGGAGTCGCTGTCCTCTTACGCGCGCCAGTTCCTTGGTCAAATGGAAAAGCCCGATGTGGACTACATAGACGGACTCTCCCCCGCCATATCGATCGACCAGAAAACAACCTCGCGCAACCCGCGCTCCACGGTCGGAACGGTCACGGAGATCTAAGACTATCTGCGTCTGCTCTGGGCGCGTGTTGGCGTGCCGCATTGCCCGAATTGCGGCAGGGAAATACGCCAGCAGAGCGTCGATCAGATAATCGACC
>JAITGW010000146.1 GCA_031280325.1 Oscillospiraceae bacterium | reverse complement strand
ATACGCGCTTTTCAGCCGCACCTCATTGCCCGGAAACAGGCGGTTATATTTCTTCGGCGGCTCCGCCATAAAATCCTCCGCCTCAATCCAAAGTTCCCGCGAGAACGACACCGCGCGTGTCCCCGCGGCTTCATTTTCAGGGTTGTTTTCGATCCGGAACGTCTCGCTTTTTCCCTCCGGATAGTTTGTGATCACAAGCTTCACCGGCCGCAAAACCGCCATGGCGCGGCGAGCGCGCGCGTTCAAATCCTCGCGCAGGCAATGCTCAAGCAGCGCGTATTCCACCGTATTTGATATTTTGCCGACGCCAAGCCTGTCGCAGAAATCACGTATCGCGGCGGGCGTGTATCCGCGCCGGCGCAACCCCCTCAGCGTTGGCATACGCGGATCGTCCCACCCGTCAACATGTCCCTGCTCGACCAGCAGCCGCAGCTTGCGCTTGCTCATGACCGTGTGATCAAGGCTGCGGCGTCCGAACTCAATCTGCCGCGGCTTGCAAGGCACGTCGCAGTTTGCGATCACCCAGTCGTACAGCGGGCGGTGATCCTCGTATTCAAGCGAGCAGAGCGAGTGCGTGATCCCCTCAAGCGCGTCTTGAATCGGGTGCGCGAAGTCGTACATCGGGAAAATGCACCACTTTGTACCCTGGCGGTGGTGCTCAATAAAGCGAATGCGGTACAGCACGGGGTCGCGCATGTTGAAGTTCCCGCTTGCAAGATCAATCTTCGCGCGCAGCGTATAGCGTCCCTCGGGGAATTCGCCGTTTTTCATTCGCAGAAACAAATCCAGCGATTCTTCAACCGGTCTCTCACGCCAAGGCGACTCGGCGGGAACGCCGATCTCCCCGCGATTCGCGCGAAACTCCTCCGGCGAGAGCTGACAGACATACGCAAGATCCTTTTTGATCAGCCCGACCGCAAGGTCAAATGTCTGCGCAAAATAGTCCGATCCGTAGAAGAACCTGTCGCCCCAGTCGAATCCGAGCCAGCGTATGTCCTCCTTTATCGCGTCAACATATTCCTCGTCCTCCTTGGCGGGGTTCGTGTCGTCCATACGCAGATTGCACAGCCCGCCGTACTTTTCGGCTGTGCCGAAATTGATGTTCAGCGCGGTGCAGTGCCCGATGTGGAGATACCCGTTCGGCTCCGGCGGAAAGCGTGTGTGGACGCGACGCCCGGCATACTGCCCGCCGGGCGCAATATCTTCGTCAATAAGCTGATGTATGAAGTGTCTGGATTCTTCCGCCATATTATTTTACCAGTCCTTTTCCTATATCCGTTCTGAAGTGAGCGTTTTCAAAGCTGATTTGCGCGACGCCGGCATATGCCCGCGCGATTGCCGACGGCAAATCCGCGCCATGCGCCGTAACGCCGAGAACCCGCCCGCCGTTCGTATAGTATTTGCCGTTTTCGGCTTTTGTTCCCGCGTGAAAAACGGTAATATCCTCCGGGACATTATCCAGCCCTGAAATTTCAAAGCCCTTGCCATACCGCTCGGGATACCCGCCGCTCGCCATGACGACACAGCAGGCGGCGCCGCTCTTCCACTTTATCTCAAGCTCGCCCAAACGTCCGTCCGTGACCGCCTCGAATATATCCAAAATATCCGTGTCTAGCATCGAGAGTATCGGCTGCGTCTCCGGGTCGCCGAAGCGAGCGTTGTATTCGATAACCCGCGGCCCGTCAGGCGTCAGCATAAGTCCGAAATAAAGCACGCCGGAAAAAGGCCGCCCCTCCGCGCTCATCGCCTCAAGCGTCGGGCGGAAAATTTCCCGCTCACACCGCACCGCAAGCGCCGCCGTGTAGTTTGGGCTGGGGCAAAACGCTCCCATTCCGCCGGTATTCGGACCGTTATCCCCGTCAAACGCGCGCTTGTGATCCTGGCTCGACAGCATCGGAACAACGATTTTTCCGTCCGCAAACGCGAGTACCGTGACCTCCGGCCCTGTCATGCATTCCTCGACGACAATCCGCGCGCCGGCAGCGCCGAACTTTCCGCCGCCCATCATCTCCCGCGCGGCGCGGAGCGCCTCCTCCGTCGATTGCGCGACGACGACGCCCTTGCCGAGCGCAAGTCCGTCCGCCTTGACGACGATCGGCGCCTTCTGCGAGGCAATGTAGTCCTCCGCCGCGCCAAGGTCTGTGAACACAGCGTATTTCGCCGTTGGAATCCCGTATTTTTTCATGAGATCTTTCGAGAAAATCTTACTGCTCTCAATAATCGCGGCGCTCTTTCGCGGACCGAACGCGCGGATGCCCGCCTCCTCCAGCGCGTCAACCATGCCGAGCGCAAGCGGGTCGTCCGGCGCGACGACGACATAGTCGATCGCATTATTTTTCGCAAAATCCACGACTCCGGAAACATCAGTCGCCGCGACGGGCACACAGTTCGCGACGAGCGCTATCCCGCCGTTGCCCGGCGCGCAGTATAAACCCGTAACCCGCGCAGACACTGCAAGCGCGGTGCAAATCGCGTGCTCCCGCCCGCCGGAGCCGATGACAAGTACTTTCATTAATACGCTCCTTTTGGTGATCTTTTCAGATTCCGCGCGGTCAGTGGTGGAACAGCCGCACGCCGGTGAAGCACATCGCAATACCGTATTTGTCGCACGCGGCGATGACATTGTCGTCCCGGATCGAACCTCCGGGCTGCGCGATATACCTCACGCCGCTGCGATTCGCGCGCTCAACGTTGTCGCCGAACGGAAAGAAAGCGTCCGACCCGAGCGAGACTTTCGACGATTTCGCAAGCCAGCCGCACTTTTCGTCCTCCGTCAGCGCATCGGGTCTTGCGCGGAACACAAGCTCCCACGCGCCGTCGGCGAGTACGTCAATCGCGTCGCGCGAAATATACAGGTCAATCGCGTTGTCGCGGGCGGGACGGGCAATACCGGGGAGGAAGGGCAGCTCCAGCACCTTGGGATGCCCCCGTAAAAACCAGTTGTCAGCCTTTGAGCCCGCCAGGCGCGTGCAGTGAATCCTGCTCTGCTGTCCCGCGCCGATACCGATCGCGCCGCCATCCCGCGCATACGCGACTGAATTCGACTGCGTGTATTTAAGCGCGGCGAGCGCGACAAGAAGGTCCAGCTTCGCCGAATCCGGCAGGTTTTTTTCGCGCGTAACCATGTTCTCAAACAACTCCGGCGTGATTTTAAGATCATTGCGCCCCTGCTCAAAGCTCACGCCGTACACGTCGCGAATCTCCCGCTCCGCGGGAATATAGTCACGGTCGATCTGCACGACGTTATAGGCGCCGCGGCGCTTTTCCCGCAGCAATTCAAGCGCCCGCGCCGTGTACCCTGGAGCAATCACGCCGTCGGACACCTCGGGGAGCAGCGCGCGCGCCGTGTCCTCGTCGCAAACGTCCGACAGCGCCGCCCAGTCGCCATAGCTTGACACGCGGTCTGCTCCCCTTGCGCGCACATAGGCCGATGCAATCGGCGAAAGCTAACCCT
>JAITGW010000143.1 GCA_031280325.1 Oscillospiraceae bacterium | reverse complement strand
TGTCTCTCGCGGGCTGGGCAACGTCTATCACATACCGCGCCTGTTCAATAACCCGCATATTCCGGTCGCTGTATTGCGCCGCGCCGCCTGACAAGCCCTTGTCATATTTCCCGCGCTTTCGGCATAAAATAACGCTGCGTGTTTATGCTGAAAGGACCGGAAAAATATGGCGGAAGATATTGACGACCTCATCTACGGTGATTTGGACACTGTTCCAAGCGAAAGATAACGCGCCGGGCGGCGCGATTAGGAGACTTTGACATGATAGAATTCGACGCGTATAAGCAAAAGGTCATCGCGCTGCGCCCGAAGCTTTCCGTGCTGTCCGCCGCGCTCAAACTTGAGGACGCGCAGCGCGAAGCCGACGCGCTCGACGCGGAAACGAATGCCGACGGGTTTTGGAATGACCTTGACCGTTCGCAAAAAGTATTGCAGCGCGTAAAACAGCTTCGCACAAAGCTCGAGAGCTTCCGCAGGCTCAAGGCGCGCCTGGACGACCTCGCCGCGCTTGTGGAAATGGCGCAGGAGGAGGAGGACTCAACGCTCCTGCCTGAGGTTGAGACGGAATTCGCCGCCGTTGACGCCGCGCTGGAACAGGCGCGCCTTTCGACGCTGCTCTCCGGCGAATACGACAGCTGCAACGCGATCCTCTCTTTCCACGCGGGCGCGGGCGGCACCGAGGCGCAGGATTGGACGCAGATGCTATACAGAATGTATACTCGATGGGCGGAGCGCCACGGGATGACCTATAAAATCCTGGACTATTTGGACGGTGAGGAGGCCGGAATCAAATCAGCCTCGATTGAGATCGACGGAGAAAACGCATACGGCTATCTCAAGAGCGAGGGCGGGATTCACAGACTTGTGCGCATTTCGCCGTTCGACTCCTCCGGGCGGCGGCACACGTCGTTTGCCGCGGTGGAGGTTACGCCTTTGATTTCCGACGACGTTGAGGTGGATATCCGCCCGGAGGATCTGCGCGTCGATACGTATCGCAGCTCCGGCGCGGGCGGACAGCACGTTAATAAGACCGAATCCGCGATCCGTATCACGCATATCCCGACGGGAATAATCGTCGCGTGTCAGATGGAGCGCAGCCAGCACCAAAACCGCGAAGTCGCGATGCGTATGCTGCGCAGCAAGCTTATTGAAATAAAAGAGCGGGAGCATTTGGACAAAATTTCGGATATCAAGGGCGAGCAGATGAAAATCGAGTGGGGCAGCCAGATCAGGAGTTATGTTTTCATGCCGTACACGCTCGCGAAGGATCATCGGACAAGCTTTGAAAACGGCAATATAAACGCTGTTATGGATGGGGATCTGGACGGCTTTATCACGGCGTATCTGAGCATGAAGGCGGAGGGATAGCCGAATAAAAAAAGCAAAATCCTGCGAATATTTAGACTTTCGGGAAAATTTCAGCAAAAAATACGCGAAATTATATTGACTTTCGCGGAATAACGTGGTACTATGCGTATTATGTTATTCTGCGTTTTTTGCCGCGCCGCACCGGCCGCCATGAACGCTTCCTCTTTTTGGGAATAATATGGAATACACTCGAGTGAGGATTTACATAGAGAGATGGAGTTTGTCGGATATCACGGGCGTGAAGATCCTGATCACGCGGATAATATCATTAAAATCTGGAATGATAATAGGCAGCTGCCGCCGGCAGCCCGTCCGGACTGTTTTGAGCGAGCGACCTTAGATTCGTCCTGGAACGGCAAGGACACTTTCTATTTTTATTTTGAGAAATCCGACGCCAAAGAGCGTGCGGGCAAGAGCGGCAAAACGGTCCGCATGCAAACAGTTGATATCCCGTATGAGTATCCGCAAATCGTTGAGTTCGTTTGCAGGGATGACACGACAAAAAACGAGCGTCTATTTGCCGATAACCCGTCCCTGAGCTCTCATGAGGAGGAGCTTATCCAGCAGTCAATGGCATTGTTTGACGCGGCGGAGCGTATGTGCGACGAGAACCTTATTCTTCCCGACGGCAAAGCCACGGCGCCTGAGCGAACCTGTGTAATCTCCAACTACCTGTGGGATCACTGCAGCGAGATTAAGTTCATGATCGGCTGCTATTCTGTGCAGAACCGGCATACGCAGTTGGCTTCGCATTCACATCGCCCGAGATGGCAGTTCGCGTTCCGGGACAACGCGCTCATCGCCGACGTGGATTATGCGTAATAACCGCTTCTGTATAATATAATGGTAAAAGCAAATTTGCCGGTAATTTAATAATAAGGAACAGGTTATGGAGAAAATTACATTTAAGCAGCTGACCCCGGCAGAATGGAACGCGTTTGCCAAAGCGAACAAACTCCCGGCAAAGGCAAAAATTGTGGGCTACGGATCAAGCAAAAACGGAAAGGACGATCACCTTGCAAAGCTGCTGGCTGAAAACGTGAAATATGCCCTTGCAGCGGTGGGCGTCAAGGCGAGAAGCGAGCGCCAATGACAAAAGCCGAGTTTAACCGTATATATAACGAATGTATAATGCCCGTTGCGGAGAATATCAGGGAGCAGTCCGCCGAAAATTTCGTGCCGGTTGAAATTTCCGGCAGAGCTGACAGCCTGTACGAGAGTTATTTAGACAAAAAAGCGTTTCTGCGGCGTCTTCTTCGGGAGAATCAGGAAACCGAAAAGATTCTCGACAGGCATAAGATCGCGGCGTGCCTTTGTTCGACAATTATCGACAACCGTATTATGGTTCACCCCGAATGGGACGAGCCGGAGGGCACAAAACATGATCCGCACAAAACACTGCGCACTAACGAGCGGTTCGCGTTTGAGGTCGGCATCGCCGTACTGTCCGCGTATATGGCGGAGGAAAATGAAACCAACAGAGACTGTATAGTCAAGCTGCGCCAATGTCTCGAAAACGGATTTGATTATCCCGAAACTAATTACAGCAATTCGTATATAGATTCGGCGGTGCGGGGACTGTACTACTCAAACCTTGCTTACGGCGTAAGCCCGGTATTGCTTGCGAATATCTTTTTTTTGCTGGAGCAGTATTTCTACCTGAAAAACGGCCTTGACGTGAAGCCTCGCAAAAAGCTTGAGGAGTAACGCGCTAAAAATAAACCGCCTGAAGCAACGCAAAAGCGTTGCTTTATACTGACTAAAGATAAAAAAACGAGGGATAATATAATGCCGGAGCTTCTCGAACTTTTTGAACACGGATTTTCAGAGCTTGTCCAGCTTGGCGTCGTGCTGCTGGAGCTTGTCGGCGTTGTTGTGCTGCTTGTAACGACGGCGCGGTGCATAATCTCACTGCTGAAGCGGCGGGGCGGCGTGCGCCTGACGCTTGCTGAGGGCATCGCGCTGGCGCTTGAATTCAAGCTCGGCGGCGAGGTGCTGCGCACCGTCATTGTCCGGCAATGGAACGAGCTTTTGATTCTCGGGGCAATCATCGTTCTGCGCGGTGCGCTGACATTTCTTATTCATTGGGAGATCAAAAATGAAAAAGCGCACCTTGACGCGCCGAAAAAACATGACGACCAGCCCGACGCAGACACGCATTAGCGCAATAACGCCGCCTGCGCGTCTGCACCCCGGCTGCGCAGACCGGAAAGCTGGCGGGCCGCGGTAAGGAGGAATTACGTATGCCTTTCGGGTTTAACATTATGACAGCAGTATTTCCGATTGCGTTTATCGCGGTTCTGGCGGTCATTGCCGTCATTGCCGTGCGAGGACTTATGACATGGAGCAAAAACAATAATTCCCCGCGCATTCCGGCTTACGCCCGCGTCGTTTCCAAGCGCGAGGAGGTCACAACCCAGCACCATGACGCCGGAAACGGAGCTATGCATATGTATCACAACACGCAGTATTACGTCACATTTGAGTTTGCCTCCGGCGACAGGCAGGAGGTTTCCGTCCCGAGAAGCGAGTTTGGCTATCTTGCCGATGGAGATGAGGGCGTGCTGACGCTTCAGGGTACACGATTCATCGGATTTGAACGGAAATAAAACGCGGCCCGCACGGCGGATTTCTCCCGCATACGGAGCGACAGCCCGGTACATTTATGCGCCTGAGCTTTAGAAAACAGCAAAGCCGCCCTGTGGGGCGGCTCTCATTTTTCTTCTTCCGAAAGCTCTTGCAAAAGCTTCAAGTCCCGCTTATCAAGCGGCTCAAGCCGCGCGAACATGTCCGGACGGCGCTTTTTTGTGCGCGCAAGCGACTGCGTTCGGCGCCACCTGCGGATATTCTCGTGGTGACCGCTCAGGAGTACCTCCGGAACGCGGCGTCCGCGCCACACCTCCGGACGCGTATACTGCGGGTATTCAAGCATCCCGCTCCAGTGGCTCTCCTCGGCGAAGCATTCTTCATCCGGAAGCACGCCCGGCACAAGGCGGCACACTGCGTCCGCGACGACGAGCGCCGGAAGCTCCCCGCCCGTCAGCACAAAATCTCCGATCGAAATTTCCTCATCAACGCAGGCGTCAATGAAGCGTTCATCCACGCCCTCATAGTGACCGCAGACGAGAATCAGTCTGTCGTAATCGTTAACCAAACGCACAGCGTCGCGCTGCGTGAAGGTTTTACCAGCGGGGGAGAGATAAATCGTCCTCACGCGCTCACCATCCGCGCCGGAGAGGATATGCTCCCGCAAATCGCACAGCGGCTGGGCATACATGACGCAGCCTCGTCCGCCGCCGTAAGGATAATCATCCACCTGCCGCTGCTTGTTTGCCGTATAGTCGCGGATCTGATGACATTCGGCGCGCAAAAATCCGCGCTCCTGTCCGCGGCCGATGATGCTGTCGGAGAGCATATCGCCCATAGTGTCGGGGAAGAGCGTCATAATGTCGATTTTGTACATCACAGTCCCTCAATGAGCCGAAAGCGCACATATCCGCCCGCGACGTTTATCTCACGGACAAAATCCGAAACCGCGGGAATCATATATTCGCGCTGCCTGTCCTCGCCGTTTTGCACGGCGCGCACGACGTACACGCCGTTTGACGGCAGCGAAAAAAAATCCGCAATTGTTCCGAAGCGCACGCCCGTGTCGTCGTCAATCGCGTCAAGACCCAAAACGTCGCTCACAAATACCTCGCCCGCGTCCAGCGGCGCGCTGTCCTTTTCGATGTAGACGGTTTTACCGCGCAGCGTCTGCGCGCCGTCAGCTGTCGCAACGCCGTCAAGCTCCATAACAACGCTGTTTTTATTCACGAAGCTGCGCAGCACACGCATGGGCGCGCCGTCAATAGTCACAGAACGAAATGCAGCCAAAAATTCCGGCGTGTTTGTCCAGGGCGTAATTTTCACCCCGCCGCGCACACCGTGAGTATTGACAATTTTGCCGCCGGGAATAAGGCTCATACTAATCCAGTATGTCCACGGATACGCGCACGCCGCGGCGGACAGCTGCGGCGCGGACAAACGCGCGGATTTCCTTTGCGATTCTGCCGCCGCGCCCGATGACCTTGCCCATGTCGCTTTTGGCGACGCGGAGCTCAAGCACGATTTCACCCTCACCGGCTCGCTCCATAACGGCAACGTC
>JAITGW010000072.1 GCA_031280325.1 Oscillospiraceae bacterium | reverse complement strand
CTATTGCCTCGTCGCCGTACGAGCGTTCCGCCGCGACAATATCGTCCCGCGCGGGGATGTAGAGCGCGCCGCAGGATACGGCCCCGCGAGATGTCGGGTCGGCGCGCAGCGCGGCGAGGTAAACAAGCGGCTGCAAACCCTTCCCGTGGAGAATTTCGGAGTAGTCAAAAGACTTTGCGCCGGTTTTATAGTCGAGCACACGCAGATAAGTCACGCCGCCACGCGCCCAGGAGTCGATTCTGTCGATTTTCCCCTTTATGCGCAAAGCGCCTAAATCAAGTGAAAATTCACGCTCGTATGCCGCCGGGCGAAAGTCCGACGCCCGCATTTCACGTGCGAGGTCCTCCGCGATCCGCGCGGAATCGGATGCGAGCCGCGCCGCGAGATAGCGCATTCGCGCGTCGCGCTCGGATATATCCGGAAATTCCTGCTCCAAAGCCTCCAGCGCGTGTTTTTTCGTCAGAAACAGCAGCTCCGTGAGCTCAATCCCGCCAAGCCCGCCGTACTGTTCCGCAGATTTGGAGACATTTTCGATTATCCCGTGGATATATGTGCCTGACGTTGCGGCGTCAAGCTCATAACGGCGGCGAGGACGCAGCCGCAAACCGTATTCCATAAAATATTTGAAGCGGCAATCCGCAAAACGCTCCGCGCGCGTTACGGAAAAGCGCGGCGCGTCACCGTAAAGACGCCGTGCCGTTTCTGCGCCAATTGTATCGGGAAGCGTGAGCGTGAGCGGGCGCATTTGCGCCAGATATTCACCGTATGGTATCGGCGCGCGCGCAGCGAGCTCCGGCGGATTGACGGCCGTGACCGTCAGCGAGCGGCGCTGCCGCAGACGCTCCGAGATAAACGACGGCTGCGTGTCTCCGCCGGTCGGGCGCAGAATATAAAGCCGCTCCTCCGGAAGGGTCAGCGCGGAATAGATGACATTCAGCTCCGCGGCGTACTGCTCTTCCGGGGAAAAATGCAGCTCAAGACCCAGCCCGCTCATCGCGTCGCGCTCCGTTTGGGAGAAGAGACCGGCAGGATCCGGCGCTTTCGGAATCAGCTCGTCCGTCGCGCCAAGGACGATGAGAGCCTTGATGTCGCGTCTGCGCGACAGCGTGAAATCGCCGACTGTCACACGGTCAAGCGCGACGGGGATAACGCCGACGTCATACTGCGAGAGCAGGATTTGCAGAAGCCGCCGGAATTCTGTGTCGCCGATGGGTGTATTGCCCAGAGCGCCGTACATTTGGTCGAGCGCGGATACGATAATCTCCCAAAGCTGGGCATATTCGTCTGCGAGGCGCAGCTCGCCTCGCAGACGAAGCTCGAGAGCAAATGAGTCCAGGCTGTCCGCAAAGCCGATATTCTCAAGAAAATCATACAGCGCGCGAAGCTTTCCGCCGCAATCAGCGGCTTTTTTGCACTCCGCAAGCATACGGCGCAGAGGCAGCGCGGCGCGTTTCCGAAGCGCGTCGGCGCGGGACGAATCGGATTTGCCGAACGCCCACGGACGCTCACGGTACCATACCGCTCCGCGAATGTTGAAGCGGTAGGCATAGTTTTCAAGTTCGTCGCATTCGGCGGGAGACAGCCCCGCAAGCCCCGTTTTGACATAGCGCATAACGGCGTCATAATCCCAGCCCGAGCCGTCAATCTCAAAAGCCGACAGTATCAGCCTCACGGGCGGCTTTTTAAGAATATCCGCCCTGCCGGAGCGGAAGGCGGGTATGCCAAAACGAGCAAGCACCGCCTCGCAAAGCTCGCCGTATGGTGAGGCGTCACGGCTCATCACCGCGATGTCAGACCAGCGATAGCCAGCGGCGGCAAGATCAAGGGCAATCGCAGCGGCGGCCTCGCACTCTGAAAGGGGGTCAGCCGCGGTTAAAAGCTTGATATACTCAGCCGGAGCATCGAACTCGCGTCCGCCGTCAACACGATCTGTCCTGACCTCAATTCCGCGGGCGCGCGCCGCCGATATTATCCGTGCGGCAGTGCCGCGCGCGGGGGCGAATTGCTCTTCGCCGGCGGACAGCGAGTCACATGTAAGGCAGAACGTCAGATCCGCTCCGGAGCAGATAAGCGATTCTGCCACACGCGCCTCCGGCGCTGTGAAATCAGAAAAACCATCGAACCAATATTTATATTGCGTAAAGCTTGTGGCGTGAAGCGTCTCGGCCGCGCGAGAGATGGCGTCGGTTGTGTCAAGCGTTCCGTCGCCGCGCAAAACGGCGTCAAGCCCGGCGGAGAGCAGCGACATGTCGGAGAGCTTTTTGGAGAGGGTTCCGCCGGAGCTTCTTGCCGCGGATTCAAGGTTTTCCGCCGTTATCCCCGCGTTTTTCAGCTCGCGCAGAGATGCGGCGAGCCGTTCCAAAAACTCCGCGCTTTTTGCGCCCGAGCCGTATACGCAAAGCTGATCCGAGAGCTGATTTGCGGCGCGGTAGAGTCCGAGAAGGTATCCGCCGGGGGAGAGCGGCTGCGCTCCGTCACCGAACTCTTCGCGTATACGGAGGGAAAGGCGAGTGAAACTCAGCACGTCGCCGTACAGTGAGAAGGAATCCCCGCAGACTCGCAGAAGCTGACGCTCTGCGCCATGGGAATACTGTTCCGGCACGACGAGAACGCAGGGCTGTCTTGCCGCGACCGCGGCA
>JAITGW010000038.1 GCA_031280325.1 Oscillospiraceae bacterium | reverse complement strand
CGTACATGCGGAACGATATCGACAGATTTTTCACTTCCAGTATATTCATCATATCCCAGCTGCGCCTCCCTGGGCTCAAATAAATATCGCACGGTATTTCCAAGCTTGTCAATCAGCAGGACAAGCGCAACAAGCGAAATCCCGGGGAATATCGCAAGCCATACGGCCCCGCTTGATATGTATTTCATTGACTCCGACAGTATTATGCCGATAGCCGGCCGCTCAGGAGGCAAACCGAAGCCGAGAAACGTAAGACCGCTCTCGTGCATTATCGCGTGCGGAAACATCAGAATCAGTCCGACGAAAAACTGCGGAACAACGTGCGGAAGAATGTGCCGCCGCGCAATCCACAGCGGCGACTTGCCGAATCTGCGCGACGCCGCGATATATTGCTGAGCGCGTATTTGCAGAACCTCGCCGCGAATAATCCGCGCAAGGCTCACCCAATGCGTAACCGCAACGCCAACCAGCATACCCTTTGCCCCGCGGGAGAGCGCGACTGAAATAAGTATAATCAGCACAGTGTGCGGGACGCTCATAAACACATCGATAAACCAGTTCGCGGCATGGTCTGCAATCCCGCGTCCCATCGCCGCCGTGACGCCGACCGCAAGTGCGATAAACGCCGATATAACGCTTGCCGTGGCGCCGATCACAAGCGAAATCGACAAGCCCTTGACTGTGCGGACAAACATATCGCGCCCGAGAAAATCCGTTCCGAATATATGCGGCCATGACGGCGGCAGACCTTTTTGCGAGAAATCAGCGCGGAGCGCAGAGTCCGGCAGGAGCGAACCTCCGATAAATATCGCGAGGATGAGCGCAAGTATTACGGCGCTTGTGATTGCGGCTGTTTTTCGCCTGTTCATCTTGCCGCCTCCTTTGTCCGCGGATCAATGATGTTTGTCATAATGTTCGCGATGAGGTTGCCGGTGAAAATAAAGCACGCCGAAAACATCACGATGCCAAGAAACAGCGGAATATCGGTCGCGCCCGTTCCGGCCGCCGACACCGCCGCGCCAAGCCCCGGATAGCTGAAAATGTTCTCCGCGAACACAGAGCCGCCGAACAGCTCCGCAAATGAGCCGAACTGCATTGTGATCGCGGGAATAAGCGCGTTGCGTATGCCGTGGCGGAAAAGTATCCTCGTATCGCTCTCTCCGCGGGCGCGGGCAAACAGCGCAAAGTCGCTGTCATAGACGTCGATTAGCTTTTCGCGCGTGTGCAGCGCAAGGTTTGCAAACGACAGAAATGACAACGTCAGCGCCGGCAGAATCAGGTGGTGAATGCGCTGCCCCAGCGTGACTTCTTCCGGCGGCACACCGGCAGGCACCGAAAGCCCGAACGGAAACCAGCCCAAAGAGGCCGAGAACACCGCGAGAAACACAAGCCCGATCCAAAAAGTCGGGATTGAGCACATGAACAGGCATACGCGCCTTATGATGCGGTCGAGCCACCGTCCGCGAAAAGCGCCCATAAGACAGCCTATCGCAAAACCAAGCAGCCCCGACAGCGTCCACGCGGTCATCATCAGCGCGAGCGATGTTTTGAAGCGCACTCCGATAACCTCAAGCACAGGCTGGCGGTATGACGTGCTTTTGCCCCAGTCTCCGCGCAGTATTCCCTCGATCCAGCCGAGATAGCGCCGAACGGGCGGCTCGTCAATGCCCCAATATTCACGCATTTGCTCCACTTTTTCGTCGGAAACTCCGGGGTGTGACAGGCGATAGCGCGTTTCCGGGTTTATCGGCGACGCGTTTGCCAGTATAAAGGAAAATATGCTCACCGCGAGGAGCAGTGTAATGCCCCTCGCGATATAGATTGCAGTGTGTTTCAACCTTCCCAATACCAATCCCTCAGGTTTGCGACAAGCGTCCACGCCGCGCCGTGCGCGTGAATCATCTGCTTTCCGGTGTTCAAGCCATCGCGGCGGAAATACAGATGATCCTGGTTCACGAGGAATATATACGGGCACTCGCCGCGCATACTCGTTCCGGTCTCGCCGTCCCACTGAGCCTTCTGCCAATATGGAATTGCCTCATCAATGCTTTTCGCGTTCAGCGCGGCGTCGAGATATCCGTCAACGACGGGAGAGCCAAAGCTCTCAGGATCATACCAGTCGTCCTTGCCGACGCTTGAGGAGTGGTAGAGATAATAGCTTGTGATCGGATTTGAACTGCCCCACGCAAGCACCATCGGCTGTGAGACCATTATCTGCATAACGTCCTCCTCGCCGAGTCCGGTCACGACAAGCTCTACGCCTATGTTTTCAAGGACTTGATTCGCGGCGCCCATCGCGGTCGCCTGGCGCGCCGTGCTGCCCGCGAAATAATACACCGGCACCGACGCCTTCAGCCCGTTCTTTTCGCGGATACCATCCCCGTCAATGTCAATCCAGCCCGCGTCGTCAAGCAGCTTTTTTGCGTAATCGACGTCTGTCTTGATGACGCTTTCGGGATTCCACCACGGCATACCGTCGTTTTCGGAATAGGCCGGCGCGGCATATCCGTTCAGCGCCTCCAGGCAAAGTTTATCGCGGTCGATTGCGTAAGCGATTGCCCGGCGCAGATTCACGTCGCACGTGATGTCGTTGCCCATGGAATTGCCGAGCGCGCTCGTACCGCTTCCGGCGGGGATAACGGGCATTACAATACCCATATTATCAACGGTTTTCTCTACAAGCAGGTTATAGCCGTCGATCGTGTTCGCCGCGGCAATCGGCGCCGAGGTCAGCGTAATATCGACCTGGCCGGACTTCGCCGCGATAAGCCGCGTATCCTCATCGGACATTTTTATAAACACGGCGCGATTGATTTGCGGGGCTTTGCCGTAATAAAGCTCGTTTGCCTCAAGAATAAACTGCTGGTCAACGTCATACTGCGCGAGCTTGTACGGACCCGAGCCTACGGGGTTCTGTCCGAAAGTCTCGCCGTACAGATGCTCCGGCGCGATTCCGATTCCCGCAACTTCAAGTATGAAAGTAGACCGCGGACGTTTGATCTTCACGATTACGTCATCGCCGTCCGCTGTGACGCTGTCGATTGCCGTCACGTCCTGCTCGCCGCCCTCCGCGCTCATCATTGTGTTGAACGAAAATACGACGTCA
>JAITGW010000058.1 GCA_031280325.1 Oscillospiraceae bacterium | reverse complement strand
CCTCCCCTTTACAGTATTTTACACCCGTGACTGCTCATTGTCAATTAATATCCGCAAATGCCGCGGACGCGCGCGGCGCAAATCTCGCTCTTGACAATTCCGCTAATTGGACGCATAATAGTGTGTGCGGTTTTGCCGCAACATATTTTACGTTTCACCCGGCAACGCCGGGGAGACAGTAAGGAGAAATCATCATGTCAAACGCAAGGAAATTCGACCGCAAGAGGCTTGTCACGCTGCTCCTGCTCGCACTGTTCACCGCGATCGTCGTTGTCCTCCAGCTCGCAGGCGCCTTTATCAGGCTCGGAACCTTCTCTGTTTCCCTTGTCCTTATGCCGATTGTCGTCGGCGCGGCGCTGTGCGGCGCGCTTTCTGGCGGCTGGCTCGGCTTTGTATTCGGACTCGCCGTCCTCCTGTCGGGCGACGCCGCCGCGTTTATTCAGATTAATCCCGCCGGAACGGTTGCCGTCGTGCTTTTGAAGGGCGCTCTTGCCGGTCTTGCTTCCGGCGCGGTATATAAGCTGACTTCGCGCAAAAACAAAACCCTCGCCGCAATAATTTCCGCGATCACCGCACCGATCGTCAACACCGGCGTTTTCACCATCGGCTGCTATCTCTTCTTTCTGCCTGCGCTGACCGAATGGGCGGCGGGAGCCGGCTTTGCCTCCGCCACTCCGTATATTTTCACCATGCTTATCGGCTTGAATTTCTTCTTTGAGCTTGGAGTGAATCTTGTTCTCTGCCCCGTTATCGTTCGCCTTGTGCGGTACGGTCAGTCACGCGGATAAAGTAACGCCGGAAGGAGTCCGCTCATATGCTTCTCGCTATTGACATCGGCAATTCTCACATCGTCCTCGGCTGTCTTAACGGGGATACAATCACGAAAACCCTTCGCATTGTGACAGACACCAAAAAGACGGAGGATCAATACGCCGCCGAAATCAAGGGAATCTTTGATTTTTCAGGCGTTGACTGCCGCGGGTTTGGCGGCGCGATTATAGCTTCCGTCGTCCCTCCCGTCACCTCCGCCCTGCGCCGCGCCGTAAAGCGCCTCACGGGCATCTCCCCCCTTATGGTCGGCGCGGGAATCAAAACCGGGCTTAACATACATATAGAAGACGCGTCCGAACTCGGCGCGGACGCCGTCTGCGTCTCTGTGGCCGCGCTCGCAAAATACGGCGCGCCCTGCGCCGTCATCGACCTTGGCACCGCGACAAAAATACTTGTCCTGGATCACAGCGGAACGTACATCGGCGGAGCTATCGCGCCCGGCGTCGCGATCTCCGCCGATGCGCTGACCTCGCGCGCCTCGCTTCTGCCGAGCGTATCGCTCGACGCGCCGAAAAGGGCGATCTCCGGCGTAACCGCCGAGGCTATGAAAAGCGGTATCGTATTCGGCGCGGCGGCGATGGTCGACGGTATGCTGCGCCGCTTCAAGGCCGAGCTTGGAATGCCTCTTCGCGCCGTTGCGACGGGCGGAATAGCGCCGAGCATTATCCCCCACTGCGCTGAAAAAATCACGCTCGATGAAAATCTGATACTCGACGGACTGCGCCTGATTTACGAGAAAAACAGAAAATAAACAGCGCCTCAATGCCCGCGCCGCAGCAAGGTTAACGCCCTGATGCGGCGCGTTTTTATGTCCGTGGTTCATTCCAATTCCTGAAGCTTCATGCGCTCCTCTCCGCGGCGGCGCTTGCGCTTCGCCCGCACGGCGAAATAAATCGCGAGCAGTATCCCCGTCTGAATATTTGAGAGTATCAGCGCCAGCAAAACCGTCATCGCAGCGCCGAAATTCGCGGGATACGGCACAGGTACATTGAGCGCCATGATAATCGAGAACACGAACGCAAGCGCCGGGAGTATGAGTCCCGGAAGCTTGCTTTTGGCTTTTGACAAGAACATCTGCCCAACAATTGCCCCGGCAATAACGAACAGCAGTATTGCGCCTCTTGCGATAACGCTAAAAAAGTTAAACCCGCTCTGCATTGTACTTCCTCGCTTTCTTATACTCCGCGATCAAGAGCTTCGCCGTGTCAAAATCAAGTCTGTCGCTCACCGCCAGACGCTTTATAAGTCCGATATACGGCTCCCCCGCCGTCTCCTCGCTGATTTAGATTTTCGCGATCAGCCTGTCGAGACGCAGACGCGCCGTCGGATACGTCACGCCGTATTGGTTCGCGATCTCCTTCAGCGAGCCTGACGCGAGCACAAAATTCTTGACGAACACGGCGTCCTCATCCTCAAGTCCGCCAAGCCATTCCGGTACGGCGCCGATCGCCATATGTCCGCTCCCTTTTAATAATATTAAGTATATTAAACTTTATTTATGTCAATAGTAAATTTTATATTATTTCTGTTATCCTTCCGCCGGCGCGCGCATACGCTAACGCATGAGATACATTGATCTTCACTGCGACACGCTCACCCGCGCGCTTGAGCTTGGCGCGCGCGATATGCTCTCTCTTCCGGAAGCGATGCTCGACGTGCGCCGCCTCCGCGCCGCCGGCGCTCTCGGGCAGGTCTTCGCCGTATATTTCCCGCCGCGCTCTGAGCTTAGGCGGCGCTTCGGCATGGATGACGAGGCGTTTTTTTGCGCCTGCGCGAAAATCTATCACAACACTTTCGGACGGAGCCGCAGCCCGCGCGGCTTCGCCCATTTTGTCTCCGGCAGAGCGGATCCGCCGGCGTTTTTTCCCGTCCTGAGTCTTGAGGACGGACGTATTCTCTCGGGAAAGCCGGGAAATATCGCCCGCTTCCGCGATCTCGGCGTACAGCTCATCACGCTCACGTGGAATGAACCGAACTGTCTCGGCTTTCCCTGCTCATCCGACGCGCGTATCATGGAGCGCGGTCTGACGCCGTTCGGAATCGACGCTGTGTGGGAAATGAACCGCCGCGGAGTCGCCGTTGACGTATCGCACCTGTCCGACGGCGGGTTTTGGGACGTGCTCCGTCACAGCGAACGCCCGTTTCTAGCGTCCCATTCCAATGCCCGCGCCGTCCATAAGCATCCGCGCAACCTGACCGATGATATGCTCCGCGCAATTGCGCGCCGCGGCGGAATCGTCGGACTGAATTTCGCGCCGAGCATCTCGGGCACAGGCGGCTCGGAACAGCTTCTGCGCCACGCGCGCCACATCCTGCGCGTCGGCGGAGAGGATATTCTCGCGCTTGGCTCTGATCTCGACGGGTTTCAAGAATCCTCAGAGCTTTGCAGCGCGCGTCATATCGCCGCATTGCCGGAATATTTTCACGGCTCCGGCTTTAGCTGCGACGCGACCGAAAAGCTTGCATACCGCAACGCACTGCGCTTTTTCGAAGACGTCTGCGACTAGCTGCGCGCGCTGTAATTTATGCGCGCCCCCCTGCGCCTTTCTTGCAGCATTTTTGCTGTTTGTCTTGCAAAAAACGTCGATATATAGTACAATGCTCCGCAATAGGCAAACACAAAAAATATACGGCAAGGAGAATGTATTATGTCCCAGAAAAATCAGCTCAGCTATCTCCCAAGCGAGCGCCCGCCGCTTCTCCAGCTCATCCTCTACTCTATCCAGCAGCTTATCGTCATCTTCCCCGCCACGGTCACGGTCGCGCTTCTCGTCGGCTTCGATGTAGCGGTGACGATATTCGCCTCCGGCTTTGCGACGCTGTGCTTCACGCTCGTCACGCGCGGAAAGCTTCCGCTCTATTTCGGAAGCAGCTTCAGCTATATTTCCGCAATTATCGCGCTCATCGCGTCCCAAACCGCCAAGGGCGCGTCCCAAACCGACGCTATCCGCATCGCGCAGTTCGGCATAATCTGCTCCGGACTTATCTCAATCATCGCCGGACTTATCATTCAGAAATTCGGCGAAAAGTTCATACAGCGCGTTCTGCCTCCGATTATCACCGGCTCGATCGCTATGGTCATCGGTCTCTCCCTCGCGGGCAGCACAATTGATAACCTCGTCGGCTACGCGCCGAACTCACCCGTCGGCAACGCGCACTTCATCGTCGGCGTCATCACGCTGCT
>JAITGW010000141.1 GCA_031280325.1 Oscillospiraceae bacterium | reverse complement strand
AGCGTCTCAACCTCGCCCTCGTTGACAGAGGCGCAGCAGTCAAGAAAAGTCGCGCCAACTTCCGCCTGCTTAACCGCCATGTCCTTAATATAAGCGTCGTCATGCGCGGCGATTGCTTTTGCGCAGGAGGGAATCGAGCCGTTGAGCTTTTCAGCAATGATAATCATATCACGTTACTCCTTTATTGACAATATGTTTTTACTAAAATTTTTGTAAAATCTTACGATGTTTGCGCGCAGCGGGGAAAAGTCCGCGCTTGCGCGCGGCATATGCGGAAAGTTTTGCCGCAGAGAGGGCGCGCAAAGCGTTTTCTGAGGGGATAAAACGCATAACAGCCGCCGTCCGGCAGGAAATCGCGCCGCAACGCCGCAGTTTATGCTGTTATTTCGAAGCCTTTTTCGCGGCGTCAACGACATGGGAGACAAGAACGCTCGTGGTGACGGCGCCGACGCCGCCGGGGACGGGAGTGATCGCCTCGACGATGACCTCCGCCTCGTCAAATTTCACATCTCCGCACATCTTGCCCTCGTCATTGAAGTTGATTCCCACATCAACGACATACTGCCCCGGCGCGAGATACGCGCCGGTGACGGCGCCGGCCTTGCCGGCCGCGACGACGACAATGTCGGCGCCCTTTGTGACGGACGGCATATCGGCGGTTTTAGTGTGGCACGTTGTAACCGTAGCATTCTTCGCGAGCAGCATTTGAGCCACAGGCTTGCCGATGACGAGGCTGCGCCCGACGACAACGGCGCGCTTGCCGGACAATTCAACGCCGTAATGCGCGAGAATTTCCATACAAGCCTGCGCCGTACAGGGCGGATAGCCCTGACCGTTGTTCGTGAACACGCCGACAATGCTCCCGTCCGTGATACCGTCAACGTCCTTTTCCGGGGCGAGGGCGCAGCGCGCCTCCTCCTCGTTCAGATGCTTGGGAAGGGGGCGGAACATCAAAACGCCGTGAATCGACGAGTCCTTGTTCAGCGCGTCGATCGACGCGAGCAGCGCCGCCTGAGTAGCTTCGCTCGGCAGCAATATGTTTTTTACGGCGACGCCGACAGCCTCGCACATTTTCGTCGCGCCCTTTTCATAGGAAATGTCGTCAGGACGCTCTCCCACGCGCAAAATTGCCAGAGTCGGGGTGACGCCCTTATTGCGCAGCGCGTCAACGTCGGCCGCCATCTTCGCGTTCAGCGCGTCGGCAACGTCCTTGCCTTTTAACAGATTTGCCATTTTTTTAATTTCTCCTTTGAGGATTTTTCCGGGAGAGATTCTTCCGCATCCCGTGTTTTCGCGGCGATCCGAACCGCCGTGTTTCTCGCGCGCCGTCCGCAGAATCAATCGCGTCGAGGCCGATAAAATTATTTCTGTGACACGCACAATCCGCGCAGCAAGCCTTTTGCGCCAGGGAATTGCGCAAAGCAAGCTTGACCTTTTTTTATCTATCCGCGCAGCCTTGCAACTACGGCTGCGTAAATATCGCCGGCCTTTGCGTTGTACTTGGCTAAAAGCGCGTCTGCCTCCGTCTCGAGTCCCGCGGCGTAAGCCTTATCGGTCATCGCCTTTGTATTGATGAACACATTCAGGCTCGCGCCGTTGATTGCCGCGCGCGCAAACGCGACGCCGACGCCCGCGTCCGAAATCGCGAGCGCGCTGCCCTTTGCGGCATACTCCGCGATAATGTCAATCGCGTCGGCGCAGCGGCGCATGATGTCCATGGGGACGCTGCACGCGAGCTTCAGCGCGTCCTCCATGACCTTATCGCGGGTGGGGTCGTCCTTAGGGATGCCGTAAGCCTTGGAAAGCGGCTCGAATACGACGGCGTCCTCGTCCATAAGGCGAAGAAGCTCCGCTTCAAGCGCCTGCGATTTTTCGCCCAGGGCGATGATCTCCGCTTCGACCTCGGCGTATTTCTTCTTGCCGACGGTCAGCGAGCCGACCATGTTGCCAAGCGCCATGCCGACGGCGCCGACGAGAGCGGACGCGCCGCCTCCGCCGGGAACCGCCGCCTTGGAGGCGAGTACGTCAATAAATTCGCTGATCGGTGTTTTTTGAAACGACATTGGTGTTTCCCCTTTTGTTGTTTGGAGATATTTTGCGCGGCGCTCCCGCAATGTTGTCCGCATAAGGCTCCGCGGGAATTACTCGGCGCGCGTGAGGGCGGCGAAATTGATTTGCGCCGCCCTCGCACCTAAAGCCTAGAACAATCCGCTGATTTTACCGTTTGCGTCAACGTCAATACGCTCCGCCGCGGGAGATTTTGACAGACCCGGCATCGTCATGATATCGCCTGTGAGCGCGACGATGAAGCCGGCGCCCGCCGAGATTTTGAGATTGCGCACCGTGACCTTAAAGCCGCGCGGGGCGCCGAGCTTCGCCGCGTCGTCCGAGAAGCTGTACTGCGTTTTTGCCATGCAAATCGGCGCTTTGCCGAAGCCGAGAGCCTCAAGCTCCTTAATCTGCTTTACGGCGCTGCCGACAAGCTCGACAGCGTCGGCGCGATAGATCTTCTTCGCGATTGCCTCAAGCTTTTCGAGGATTGTCGCATTGTCGTCATAGCTGAACGTGAAGCTGTTCGGCGCGCCGGACTCGGCAAGACGGACAACTTCCTTCGCCAGGGCGACGCCGCCGTCGCCGCCGTGTGCCCAAACCTCGGACAGGGCGACGTTAACGCCGAGCTTTTTGCACTCTGCCTCGACAAGGTCAAGCTCCGCCTTTGTGTCAGTCGGGAACGCGTTGATCGCGACGACGGCGGGGAGCTTATAGACTGTCGTGATGTTTTCGACATGCTGGAGAAGATTCGGGAGACCTTTTTTAAGCGCGTCAAGATTCTCGCCGTTGCCAAGCTCGTTTTTCGGCACGCCGCCGTGCATTTTAAGCGCGCGGACGGTCGCGACGACTACGACGGCGTCGGGCTTCAGCCCCGCCATACGGCATTTAATGTCAAGGAACTTTTCCGCGCCGAGATCTGCGCCGAAGCCCGCCTCCGTAACGCAGTATTCGCCGAGCTTGAGGGCGATACGCGTTGCGGTGACGGAATTGCAGCCGTGGGCGATGTTCGCGAACGGACCGCCGTGAACGAACGCGGGGGTATTTTCAAGCGTCTGGACAAGGTTCGGCTTCAGCGCGTCCTTGAGAAGCGCCGCCATCGCGCCCTGCGCCTTGAGGTCGCCGCAGGTGACGGGCTTTTGGTTCTTGTCCGCGTCGTCATAGGTATATCCGACGATAATGCGCGCGAGGCGCTCTTTAAGATCGGTCACGTCCTTGGCGAGGCACAGAACAGCCATAATCTCCGACGCGACGGTGATGTCATATCCGTCCTCGCGCGGGGATCCGTTGGCTTTGCCGCCGAGCCCGTCCACGATGTTGCGCAGCTGGCGGTCGTTCATATCGACGCAGCGGCGCCACGTGATCTTGCGCGGGTCGATGTTCAGCGCGTTGCCGTGCCAGATGTGGTTGTCGATCATCGCGGCGAGAAGGTTGTTCGCGGCGCCGATCGCGTGGAAATCACCCGTGAAGTGGAGGTTAATGTCCTCCATGGGAACGACCTGAGCGTATCCGCCGCCGGCGGCGCCGCCCTTGACGCCGAACACCGGACCGAGGCTCGGCTCGCGCAGGGCGATACTGGATTTCTTGCCGATTTTGCGAAGACCGTCGCCGAGACCGACCGTTGTCGTCGTCTTGCCCTCTCCGGCGGGGGTCGGAGTGATAGCCGTGACGAGAATCAGCTTGCCGTCCGGCTTGTCTTTAAGGTCGTTTAGAATGTTATAGTCAACCTTCGCCTTGTAGTTGCCATACTGCTCAAGGTATTTCTCGGGAACGGCCGCGACCTGCGCGATCTCACGGATGTGCTTCATGTTGCCTGCCTGCTCCTGCGCGATTTGGATATCTGACTTAATTTCAGCCATAGTATTTTCCTCCTGCATTACTCCGCTTGTATTTTGCCGTGGCGCTTCGCGCGGATCGCTTGCCCTACACGCGGTAGTGCCGCCGCTCGCCGCGCTTTGCCTGACGGCAAGCTTTTGCGGTCAAAATTTTGGGGCCGCGCGGGGACTTGCTCTGTTTACACGCGGTCGATCAGACCGGATTCCTTGATGATCGTTGCCACGTCGTCATATTTGTTAAGCGCGTAGAGGTGGATGCCGTGGATGCCCGCCACGCGGTATTCGTCGATGAGACGAACGGTATATTCGATTCCGACCTCCTTGAACGCGGCCTTCTTTTCCTCTGCGCCGGCGTCGTTCGGCGCGAACGGGTTCGGGAAAATCCAGTGCTTGGAGATGATCTCCGCAAGCTCGCGCGGCATGACGCAGCCATTGCGGGAGAGAGCCATGTTCACGACGGAGTCAATCGAGAGGACAGGCATGATGCCCACATCAATCGGCATGGTGATGCCGGCGGCCGCAATCGCGTCGCGCCACCAGCGGAACTGATCCATATCCCAGCACAGCTGCGTCATGATAAAGTCCGCGCCGTTGTCCTGCTTCTGCTTTAAGTAGGCAATGTCCGCTTCGATAGAACGGCAGGTGATGTGACCCTCCGGCGAGCCGGCGACGCCGATTGTAAACTTATCGCCGAACTCCTTGCGGATGAACGCGACAAGCTCTGTTGCGTAATGAAGCTCGCCGCCTGTGCCGGTCCAGCCGAAAGGAAGGTCGCCGCGCAGCGCGAGGATGTGGTTTACGCCATTGTCAAGGTAGTTCTGAAGCTGATCGCGGATAGAGTCCTTCGTGTGGCCGATGCAGGTGAAGTGCGTGATCGGGATTACACCCTTGTGCGCCTTGATGGATTTGCAAACTTCGACATTCAGGCCGACGTTGCCGCCGCCCGCGCCATAGGTGCAGGAGATATAGTCCGGCTGCGTCGCGCAGAGCTTGTCGAGAACGCCGCCCGCGCCGCAGAGCTTCTCCATTCCCGCGTCAGTTTTCGGAGGGAAAACCTCGAACGAAAATGCCATGCGCTTGTTCATAACGTCTGTAACTTTGGACATGTGGTATGCTGCTCCTTTCAAATGTGTGTATTACGGTTACGTTTCATTTCACGGCGCACAAACACGTTGTGCGCCAAAACTCGCACTGCCGCAATGATACCACACATTCATTGCGTTGTAAATGGGGGCGTTGGTCAAATAAATCACATAGTCCAAAAATGGAAGAGAAAATTACAAAAGGATTGCTCGGAGTGAGGCGGCGCACACAACATTTTGCGCTTTGGGATTATGCAAGACACAACGCGGCAGCCCGCGCGGAGAAAACATCCATTTGACATCGCGTCAATCGAGGTGTACAATCCGAAAAAACGACAAAACTAAGGACGCTGCCATGCATTATAACTCATACCTAGAGGTCAACCTGACGCAAATCAAGGCGAACGCGGCGGCGGTGCAAAAAAGCCTGCCCCCGGGAGTCGCTGTTATACCAGTGCTCAAAAACGACGCTTACGGCATGGGTATGACGCGCGTGTTTGACGCGCTGCGCTCGTCGGAGCTTCGTTTTACGTGCGTCGGCGCGGCGCATTTATCCGAGGGAGAGGCTCTGCGCCGCCATTTGCAAGGCGCGGGCCGCAAGTGTGACATACTGCTGCTCGGCGCGGTTCCGAACGGACTGGAGTCTAGGGCCGTTTCCGCCGGGCTCATCCCGTCGCTGTCCTCGCCGCAGCAGGCGGAGCGCTTTGCGCGGGCGGTTGTCAGCCGACACGGCGGCGCGGGCAGGCGTCCCGTGCAAATCGAGATCAACACAGGGCTGAACCGTTTCGGCGCAAAGCCCGGGACGCAGCTTGCCCTGCTTGCGGAGGCGATAATTGCGCATCCGCAGCTTGAGGTGACGGGCGCGTTTGCGCACATGTCCCTGCTTGATGTCG
>JAITGW010000117.1 GCA_031280325.1 Oscillospiraceae bacterium | reverse complement strand
CTGAGTGGTGGGGGCTTCTCATGTTCGAGATGATGCGGGAAAACAATGTCCAGCTTCTGCTTCACTCGCTTGTGGTTGACGTAATCAAAAACGGCGACAGCGTACACGGCGTTGTGGTTGAAAATGCCGCCGGGCGAGAGTATTTTGAGGCCAAGGTCGTCATTGAATGCACGGGCGAGGGTGATATCGCGGTTCGCGCAGGATGCGACTACGAGCTGCTCCCGCGCGAGGAAAACGAGCCGCACACAGTCTGCTTCACGCTCGACGGAATCAACTGGGACGAGACGTTTGCGTACATCAAGGCGCACCCGGATCAGTTCGCGCCGCGCGGCGATATGAGCCGCACGCCGGAAGAGCGCTATGAGCTTATACGCAAATGCACGGATATTGCGGAGCTTGGCGATATTCTCGGATTTTTCGATATTCTGAACGAGGCGATCAAAAACGGCGACTGGCATCCGTATTCCGGAATGGGATTCTTCATCGGACCGAAGCCGGACGGGAACCACCTCCAGGCGCATTGCCAGCATTCAGCCCAGGTCGGAAATCTTTGGAGCTGTGATCCGTGGGATCTGACCTATGGAGAGATTGAGAACCGCCGCCAGATCAAGATCGCGGTCAACGCGTTCCGCAAGTATCTTCCCGGTTTCCAGAACGCGTATATCACGAAAATGGGCGTCGAGATGCGTCTGCGCGACGGACGGCGGATCATGGGCGACTACATCCTTGGCTGGGATGACGTCGCCGAGGGACGCCGCCACTATGACTGCATCGGAAAGAGTACATTTTCCGCCGGCGCGGTACACATCGCGACAAACGATACGCTGGGCGCGTCGAAGCGCGGCGTCGTCTCGCCCCCGAACAAGGGTACGTATGACCTGCCTTACCGTATGCTCGTGCCGCGCAAGATCGAGAATCTGCTCATCGCGGGCAAGCACGTTTCGGCTGAGCGCTGCGCGTATCAGCGCTTCCTTCAGGAGACGATGGTGTCCGGTCAGGCGGCGGGAGCAGCGGCGGCGCTTTGCGTCAAACACGGCGTCACGCCGCGTCAGCTTGAGGATGAGAAATATGTCAAGGAATTGCAGGATATTCTCCGCAGTCAGAGGGTTATTCTCGAGGGCGTGAAATAGAATTTTGCATTATTGCATTGCGAACCGCAGCGTTTAGGAACGATTTTCGGAGGGGGGACACGGTATTGACCGTGCTCCCCCTCCGTGCCCTATTCCCGCGCCGCTTGTTATTTTTGACAGCTGCTGCGGAGCTGCGGTGATTTTTTGATCTGCGCCGTTGTTTCCCGGTCTTTGCCGCTCCGCTTGCGGAGCCCGCAAATAAGCTCGACGCAAGCTCCCGGGGAGAGATAGTCGATGCGTCCGGCGCGGCGATAGAAAGCAAAAAGTATGCTGCGCACAGATAAAAAACAAAAAATATGCCCGCAAGCACTTGCGCCCACGGCAAAAAACAGAGCTTGTTTTTGTAATCAGCCGTTAATATTAACAAAAAACAAAAAACCTATTGCAATAATGTCAAAATGGTGTATAATAGTTACAAATTGTTACCCATGGGTTACATGTATTGTAATAGGAGGCTATCATGAAGAAGTCTATGTACACGCGGCTTATCGCCGCGGCGGCGATTCTTGCGGTAGTTTTGACGGCCGGTGCGGTGTATGCCATTGCGGAGGGTGCGGAGGCGAGACCGGCGGTGACTTTTCCGGATGTTCCGAAGAACAGCTGGTACTATGAATTTGTCAGCGAGGCGGCTGATTCCGGTATAATCAGCGGAGATAATTTTGGAAGATTCAACCCCGGACAGTTTATCACACGCGGACAATTCGTTACGATAATCGGACGCATCGCGGGAATTGACACAGGCGTGCCGAAGGCGCGCACGTATTATGACATTCCGGTGACATCTTATCTTGCGCCGTATGTCGCATGGGGCAGCGAAACGGGAATCACCGGCGGCTATGAGGACGGGACGTTCAAGCCGGACCGCCCGGTGTCGCGTCAGGCGGCGGCGATTATTCTCGACAGGTTCCTGCGCGGCTATTTGGGCTTGGAGCTGATAGCGGAGCAGGCGGTCTTTACATACGCCGACGAGTCGGGTTTTGATCTCCGGGCGGCTGGAGCGATTTATAAATTCACCTCCGCCGGAATATTCGCGGGCGACTCGTATGAGCGCTTTAACCCAAATGTCTCAATGACGCGAGCTGAGGCCGCAAAGGTTATCAGCCTGTTTTTGGAAGCGCTTGAAACCGCCGCTCCGCTTTCGGAGGATTATGACGCGGCGGAAGGCGGCGCGGATGCGGAGTTTTTCGCCGACGAACCGCTGCCGGAGCCGGCTGGTTTGCCCGTGGCATACGGCTGAACCGGAGAGTGTTGGCACTCTGACAGAAAAGACAAACGCGCCCGGCCGTGAATCAGCCGGGCGCGTTTTACGACGCAAAATGCTCAGCAGCAGCCGTTGTCGTTGCTGCCGACGCCGCCGAAGCCGCCGCAGCAGCAGAACAGGATGACCAGAATGATGATGATCCACGTGCATTTACTGCCGCCAAAGAAATTGTTGTCACACATTTGTTTTTCCTCCGGATAGATTGATTATATGTTTGGGAATTCCCCGTCATCATGGGTACAGTGTATCTTATGAAAACGCCGCGAACCTGTTACAGGTTCACGACGTCATTTTTTCCCGGAGGAGTTATTTGCCGCGCATCGCGTCTATCGCGCCGCGCGCAAGCTCGTCACAGCGGTTGTTATACTCGTTGTCGGCGTGACCCTTGACCCAGACGAAGCTGACGCTGTGCGTATCTAAAAGCGGCAGAAGCGAACGCCAAAGCTCAGGATTTTTCACATCGCCGCCTTGCGCCGCCGGACGCTTGAAGTCTTTTTTCACCCACGAGTCGAGCCAGCGCTTGTTTATCGCGTCGGCGACGTATTTTGAGTCGGTGTAAAGCGTCACGCGGCACGGTTCTGTCAGCGCGCGCAGAGCTTCGATCACGCCGAGAAGCTCCATGCGGTTGTTTGTCGTATGGCGGTCGCCGCCGCTTATCTCGCGCTTGTGAGCGCCGTACAGAAGTACGGCGCCCCAGCCGCCCGGCCCGGGATTGCCGGAACACGCCCCGTCGGTGTAAATATCAATACTTTTCAAGGAGAATCCCCTCCGGATGTCAGTTCTCGGGTGCGGAAACGATACGCGCAATCTGCTCAAGCGCCGCGCTGCGGATACGCTTCGGCTGAGATTCGAAAAATTCCACAGTCGGCTCGCGTTTTTGAATGCTCCAAAGTCCCGCGATGCGGCCGCGAACAGCGACAGCAGGCATACAGATGCCGGACTTGAGTACGACGCGGCATCGATATTCCGGAGGCATTACCGCGCCGCGCCAGGCATAGCTGACGATAAGCGGGTCAAAGCCGGAGAGCAGCGCAACCTCCGGTGTATCGGGCAAATTTGACGGCGCGGGCGCGTGATAATATATGCCGCCGTCCAGTGCGAAGCTTTGGAGGGTGGATAGATACGCCTGATTTATAAGCTCGGGAGCCAGTCCAAAAAACCACGCGGCGTCCGCCACGGTTGCAGGGCCGTAAGTCTCAAAATAGCGGGGAAGGAGCTGTGAGAGCGCGTCGGAGGGCGAGGGTATATCACCGATCGCGATCAAATCAAAATCGCGGCTCGTCATACTGCGAAACGCGACGCGCCCTTGTCGCGCAAGAGGAACAAAGATCCCGCCCCAGGACGAGAAAATGTGCTTAAGCGTCTCGCTGTCGTATGTATCGGCGAATATTCTGCGAAGCTCCGCGCGGGAATATACGCCGTCTTCCATCGCGCGCACGACATCCTCCGAGACGCGCTCAATCAGTTCCCGGCCAAAGTGATCTCCGTACCAGGACGCGGCGTCCGCGTGCGGCGAGAGCAGGAGCGGCAGCTCGTCCGGATCGACGCCGTGCAGAGTGCCGCGATAGAGCCATGTCTTAACAAGCCGCGTTTTCCAGCCGGAAATGTCCGCGCCGCGGATGAGCGCGGAATAGCGCACGTTGCGCTGGAACCACGAGTGCAGACCCAAAAGCTCCCGCGAGAGCGTGACAATGTCCGGGCAGGAGCGCGTGAGAAACAGATTGTACATGCGCAGGCGCTGAATTTGTTCGATATTCATAACGCTTTGTGTCTATTCTTTGGCGCCGGCGGATTCGCCGCTTTCGGGAAGGCTGCCGGGAGTTTCGCCGCCGGGAGCGTCCTCGTTTTCCGGCAAAGCCTCCTCCGGCTCCTCTTTTTCCGTGCGCGCGACGGAAATCACTTTTGCGCCGTCACCGATTCGCATCAGGCGCACGCCTTGTGTAGCACGGCTGAACGTTGAGATCGTCGCGGCGTCCATGCGGATTATCGTGCCGTCGTTTGAGATGATGAGAATATCGTCGTTGTCATCGACTACCTTTACCGCCGCGACCTTGCCCGTCTTTTCCGTGATCCTATAGTTCGTTTTGCCGTAGCCTCCTCGGTTCTGGGTCTGTGCCTCGCCGTCGCCGCCGCGCAGATATTCCGAGATTTCGGTACGCTTGCCGTAGCCGTTTTCCGTGATTGACAGGAGCGAGCCGCCCTCTCTCGCGCGCGCCGCGCCGACGCAGTAGTCGCCGGAGCGCAGACGGATCCCGCGAACGCCGCCGGCGGTGCGTCCCATGGGGCGCAGATCGTTTTCGTCAAAGCAGATTGCCATGCCGTTGTGCGTGGCGATGAGGATTTTCTCGTTTCCGTCAGTGCCGCGTACGCTGATAAGCTGATCGTCCTCCGATAGATTTATCGCGCGGATGCCGTTTGCGCGGATGTTTTTCAGCGCGGAGGTTTCCATGCGCTTGACCGTGCCTTGCCTTGTGACAAACACGAGATACGGCGCGCTCTGCTCCGTCTGGCGCGCGCTGATCATGGCGGTAATGCGCTCCCCAGGCTGGAGCGAGAGAATATTTACAATGTTTGTGCCCTTGGCGGTGCGTCCCGCCTCCGGAATTCTGTAGCCGCGCATCCGGAAAGCGCGGCCCGTGTCGGTGAAAAACACAATGTCGTCGTGAGTCGAAGCCGAGAGGATGTTCTCGACATAATCCTCCTCGCGCGTAGTCATCGCCGTGATGCCGCGCCCGCCGCGCTTTTGCGCGCGGTATGTGCTTGCCGGCTGGCGCTTAATGTATCCCGCGTTTGTGAGAGTGTAAACGCACTCCTCCTCGTCGATGAGATCCTCAATGTCAATATCGTCCTCGACGTCCTGCAGCTCCGTGCGGCGCTCGTCGCCGAATTTGTCGCGCAGGGCGGAAAGCTCCTCTACAAAAAGCGCGTCAAGCTTTTCGCTGTTTGCAAGCAGTTCTTCAAAATGCGCGATTCTCGCTGTCAGCTCGGCGTATTCCGTCTCAATTTTCTCGCGCTCAAGACCCTGGAGGCGGCGCAGCTGCATTTCAAGGATAGCCTGCGCCTGAATTTCCGACAGGGCGAAGCGCGCCATGAGGTTTTCGCGCGCGTTGTCATAGCTTGTGCGGATGACGCGGATAATCTCGTCAATATTGTCAACCGCGATGCGCAGCCCCTCTAATATATGCGCGCGCTCACGCGCCTTCTTGAGGTCAAACTGCGTCCTGCGCCGCAGGACTGCGCGCTGGTGCGCAATATATTCGTCCAAAATCTGACGCAGCGTGAGGATTCGCGGCTGTGTCTGGTTGTCAACAAGGGCGAGCATTACGATTGCGAACGTGATTTGAAGCTGGGTGTTGGAGAAAAGCTGATTGAGAACCACCTGCGCGTTCGCCTCGCGCTTTGTCTCGATGACGACGCGCATTCCGTCCCTGTCAGTCTCGTCCCGAAGACCGGAAATGCCCTCGATCCGCTTGTTTTTCACAAGCTCCGCAATCGTTTCAAGCAGAACCTTTTTGTTGACCTGATACGGCAGCTCCGTGACGATTATCGCGGTGCGTCCCTGACCGTACTCCTCAAACTCACAGCGGGCGCGCAGGCGGAGCTTTCCGCGCCCGGTAGCGTATGCCGCTCGTATCCCGCTGCGCCCCATGATAATGCCGCGCGTCGGGAAGTCGGGTCCCTTGATATGCTCCATGATGTCGTTAAGGTCGGCGTCGGGATTTTGCAGTACGCAAATGACGGCGCCGATGACCTCTCGCAGGTTGTGCGGCGGGATATTTGTCGTCATGCCGACGGCGATGCCTGACGAGCCGTTTACGAGAAGGTTTGGAAAACGGCTAGGCAGGACTCGCGGTTCGCGCCGCGAATCGTCATAGTTCGGATCCCAATCGACGGTTTCCTTTTCGATGTCAGAAAGCAGCTCGTCGGATATTTTGGCGAGCCTCGCCTCCGTATACCGCATTGCGGCGGCGGGATCCCCGTCGATCGAGCCGAAGTTTCCGTGCCCGTCAACAAGCTGATAGCGCATGGAAAAATCCTGCGCCAGGCGCACAAGCGCGTCATAAATCGAGGCGTCTCCGTGCGGGTGATATCGGCCCATAACGTCGCCGACGGCGGTCGCCGCCTTGCGGTAAGGCTTGTCGCTTGTGAGATTACTCTCGTACATTGTGTAAAGTATGCGGCGGTGCACGGGTTTAAGCCCGTCGCGCACATCCGGCAGCGCGCGGGATTTAATGACGCTCATCGCATATGCGATGAACGACTCGCTCATCTCGCGCTCAATATTCGCGACGGTAATCTTCTGCTCCGGAAAGCGGAGATCTGTGGTGTCGTCCTTACGTCTTGCCATTTTTACCTATCTCCTACACGTCCAGATTAACGGCGTATTTCGCCTCGCGCTCGATAAACTCCCGCCGCGGCTCGACCTTTTCGCCCATGAGTACGGTGAAAATCTCGTCGGCGGCGATTGCGTCATTCAATTCAATGCGTTTGATTATCCGCGTTTCAGGATTCATCGTCGTCTCCCAAAGCTCGTGCGGATCCATCTCGCCGAGACCCTTGTGCCGCGATATATCGACCTTGCCGCGCCCGTCCTCTCCGCGCATTTGGGCAAGGACAACGTCGCGCTCCGCGTCGTCGAATACATAGCGAGTTTGCTTGCCGCGAGTGAGCTTATACAGCGGCGGCTGCGCGGCATAGACAAAACCGCCTTCGACAAGCGGGCGCATGAAGC
>JAITGW010000033.1 GCA_031280325.1 Oscillospiraceae bacterium | reverse complement strand
CCCGCACGGCGCGGGGGAACAGACTGCTGCGCATAATCCTCGCCGGGATAATGATTTCGTCGCTGTGCAACGCCGCGACGTCGTTTATCAAGCTCGTCGCGGATCCGAACAATATCCTGCCGGAGATTACCTACTGGATGATGGGCTCTCTGGCAAAAAATGGGCCTAAAGAGGTCGCGCTCGCCGCGATACCCATGATTCTGGGGATTATTCCGCTTCTGCTTCTGCGTTGGAGAATCAACTTGCTCACGCTCTCGGACACGGAGGCGCGGACAATGGGCGTAAACGCCGGGCGCGTGCGCGTCGCCGTGATCGTCTGCGCGACGCTTGTGACCGCCGCCGCAGTCTGCGTTTCCGGACTTATTGGATGGGTGGGACTTGTTGTTCCGCACCTGGCGCGGAGGCTCGTCGGCAACAACTATCGTCACCTGCTTCCCGTATCCATAGTCCTCGGCGCGATTTTCCTGCTGCTTGTAGACACCGTTTCGCGCAACCTTTTGGCGGTTGAGATTCCTATCGGCATCCTCACCGCGATTATCGGCGCGCCGTTTTTCCTGTGGATGATAACGCGAAAAAAGGAGAGCTATTAATGGAGCTTCGCGTCTCAAAGCTTTCCTTTTCATATGGCGCGCGGGAGGTGCTGCGCGATGTCGGCTTCTCGCTGTGCGCGGGAGAGATTCTCGCTGTACTCGGACCGAACGGCGCGGGAAAAAGCACCCTCTTTTCCTGTATACTCGGGCTTTTGCGCCCCAAAAGCGGCTGCGCGGAGCTTGACGGCAGGGACGTTATGCAATACTCGCCGGCGCGGCTTGCGGAAAAGCTTGCGTTTGTCCCGCAGTCGCATACGCCGACGTTTAACTACAGCGTATTCGACATGGTGCTTATGGGAACGACGGCGCGGGTCGGCGGATTTTCGTCGCCAAAAGAGTCTGAGACCGCCTCTGCGCAGGCGGCGCTGGAGCGCGCCGGGATCTCGGAGCTGCGCTCGCGCGGCTATTTTAACATCAGCGGCGGCGAAAAACAGCTTGCGCTCATCGCCCGCGCCCTGGCGCAGAACGCAAAAACACTCATAATGGACGAACCGACGGCGAACCTTGATTACGGAAACCAGCTGCGCGTCTTGATGCAGCTGCGCAGCCTTTCGCACGAGGGGTATGCCGTGGTGTTTTCCACCCATAATCCGGAGCATACGTTCCGGTTTGCGGACCGCGTTCTCGCGCTGTGCGGCGGCGGCGTCGCGGCGTGCGGCGCGCCGGGCGAAGCCGTTACGGCGGAGCTTATCTCGCGGCTTTATGGCGTTTCGGGCGAGATTCGCACGGATTCCGGCGGGCACACGTATCTTGCGCCGAACATTTGAATATGATCCGCGCGGTTAGCGCTGACCGCGCGGGTTGTAGATATAAAAGCCACCATCTGAAAGGAGATAGCATAAAATGAAGAAAATATTATCGCTGGCGCTGGCACTTTTGATGTGCCTGTACCTGCTTGGCTCCTGCGCGCCGAAATCGGCGGAACCGTCGCCCCCCCCCGAAACAACCGCAGAGCAGCCCTCGCCGCCGCAAACGCCGCCCAATACCGTCGCGTTCACGGATTCTGCCGGGCGCGAGGTGGAACTCCCCGTGCCGGGTCAGATTACAAAAATCTCGCCTTCCGGCGCTCTGTCGCAGATGTTTTTGCTTGCGATCGCGCCGGATTTACTGGGTACAATTTCGTCGGAATACTCTGTTTCCGCAAAAAAATACGTGCCCGAATACGTCGCGGAGCTTCCGGTTGTGGGGCAGTTTTACGGCTCTGGGGATCTGAATTTTGAGACGATCGCGGCGCTTGGGATGCAGCTTGTAATTGACGTGGGAGAGCCAAAAAAGACGATTGTTGAGGACATGGATGGCATTACGGCAAATCTCGCGATCCCCGCGGTGCATATCACGGCGACGCTCGACTCCACGCCGGAGGCGTTTCGGACGCTGGGCAAAATCCTCGGCCGCGAGGAGAAGGGCGAAGAGCTTGCGCAATACTGCGAGAGAGTTTTGGCGCAGACGAACGATGCGCTGTCTGCGGTGGGAGACGACAAACCCGGCATTCTTTATCTGCTTGGAGACGCGGGCACAAACGTGCTTGCCAAGACAAGCTTTCACGCCGAGGTTCTGGATCGCGTGGGAAATAACCTTGCCGTGGTCAGCGAGCCAAGCGGCAAGGGCAGCGGCAACGAAACTGACCTCGAGCAGATTGCAATCTGGAATCCGGAGGTTATCATCTTCGGCAAAAACAGCGTGTACGCCGCTGCCGCCTCTGACCCCGTGTGGAGCGAGCTTGACGCGATAAAGAACGGGAGATATATTGAGGTTCCCGTCGGTCCCGACAATTGGATGGGAATGCCGCCGAGCATTAACCGCTATCTTGGTTTGCTGTGGCTGACAAAGACGCTCTATCCGACTGCGGCGCTTTATGACCTTCAGGCGGAGGTCACGGAATATTATAGGCTGTTCTACGACTATGACCTTTCGGCGCAGGATTACGCGGAGCTTACCGCAAACGCGGCTTTTGCGCCGGCGGATAC
>JAITGW010000016.1 GCA_031280325.1 Oscillospiraceae bacterium | reverse complement strand
TGCCGTGCCGGAGCGTGAAACGCCGGAGCGAAGCAGGGATTTCACCTCACCGACCAGCCCGCGGGAGAGCATTTCATCCACCCGCGCGTCAATTCTCGCGTACAGAACGCCCCGCTCGCGGTAATTCAACGAGAAACGCACGGCGTCAAATCTGGGCGGGGTGAGCCTGCTTTTCGCATCGTGCGCTGATATCGGCTCTCCCGTAAGGCGGTAGACCTCGGTCGCGCGGATAATGCGCCGCCTGTCGCTTGGAGAGAGGCGCAGGGCGGTGATGGGGTCAAATCCGCGGAGGCGAAGCAGCATCGCGGCTCCGCCGAGCGCGTCATACTCCGCGTCCAGCTCCGAGCGGAGCGCGGCGTCGCCGGGAACCGTAAAAGCCCTGCCGTAAATGAGCGCATCGATGTACAGTCCCGTGCCGCCGACGATGATCGGAAGCTTTTCGCGCGCCAGAATATCGTCCGCAGCCGCGCCGGCCTCGCGCGCGTATCGCGCGGCGGAATAGTTTTCCGCAGGGGAGGCGACGCTTATCATGTGGTGGGTGATTCCGCGCATTTCGTCCCGCGTCGGCTTTGCCGTGCCGATGTCCATACCGCGGTAAAGCTGCATAGAGTCCGCCGAGATGATCTCTCCGCCAAGCCGTCGCGCAAGCTCAATGCCAAGCCGCGTTTTTCCGGTCGCGGTAGCGCCGGCTATGACGACAACGCGGCTCATGAGATTCGCTTGAAGCCGCGGTCGAGAAATGTTTTGGTGATCTCAAACGCAACCGGCCGCCCGTGCGGGCAATACTGCACCTCGCCGGAAAGAACGCGCGCCGCCAGCGCGTAAAGCTCCGACGGCTGAGAGCTGCGCCCCGCCTTTATCGCGGTCTTGCAGGCAATTGCGGCGTACATCTCGTCCCGACGCCGGGACAAGTCGCGCCCGCCGAGAATAAGCTCCCGCGCGATGTCGGAAAGAACGCTTTCGGCCTGGTCAAGGTCAAGCTCCGACGGAAGCTGGCGCACGGCGACGCTGCCGGAGCCGAACGCCTCCAGCTCGAAGCCGAGTCCGCGCAAAAGCTCCGCGCGCTCAAGCAGCGCGGCGATGGCGTCCGCCTCGGCGGTTATGACTATCGGTGAGAGCAGCACCTGCGGCATCGGCGTCCACGCGCCGCGGGACAGCGCGTCAAAGTGAATCCGCTCGTGCGCCGCGTGCTTGTCGATTAAGACGAGCCTCTCGCCCGCTTCGGCGATTATGTATGTGTTCATCGCCTCGCCGACAACGCGGAACGGGGGCAGTGGCGTCTCGTCCGCAATTTTCTCCGCATATTCCGGCTCCGCCGGCGCGGCGGGCTTTTGCCGCGGTCGCGGCTCGTCATAGACGATTATATCGACGCCCGCGTTATAGGCGACGGAGTTCCTGTCGCGAACGGGAAGAGAGGCGGCGTCAGAAAATCCGCGCGGACGGGCAATATCCGATTTTCGCGGCGCGAACCCGCCGCCATAGCCGGATTTCGGCGGCGTGATAACGGCAGACTGCCCCGTGGGTATCGTTTCCTCCGGCTCGCGGCGATTAGGCGTTAACTGCCCGCCGCTTGCCGGTATGGCGCCGTCTGAATCAAGCGCGGAGAGCGCGCCGTAATAAACCCCGTCAAAAATCTGCTTTTCGAAGAGGAATTTTATCTCCGTTTTCGCCGGATGCACGTTCACGTCGAGCTTGGAAAAGCCCGTCTCGATATACAGCGCGCACGCGGGGAATCTGCCGGTGAACATCCTGTTGCGATACGCCTGCTCAAGAGCCGCCTGAAGCGTTGCGGATCGCACGGCCCGTCCGTTGACAAAGAAATACTGCCCCGTCCTGCTGCCGCGCAGCGCCGAAACCTTTGACACGAAGCCGTGTGTCCGAACTCCGTCTCCGTCGTACTCCACGGGCAGCGCGCCCGATATAAACTCCCGGCCAAGGACGCTGTAAACGCAGGACTCCGCCCTGCCGTCGCCGGGCGTGTGAAGTTCCTCCGCGCCGTCGCGGATATAGCGCACGGATACATCCGGACGCGAGAGCGCAATGCGCGTCACGGCGGCGAGAACGGCGCCCGCCTCGGCGCGGTCTGTCTTCATGAATTTCTGGCGCGCCGGCGTGTTGAAAAACAGATCCAGCACCGTGACCGTTGTGCCGGCGGGACGCGCCGCGGGGGAAATATCCGTGATAACGCCCCCTGTGAGCCGCGCGCGCGTGCCCTCGTCCTCCGTATCGGAGCGAGTGAGAAGCTCCACGCGCGACACGGAGGAGATCGCGGCGAGCGCTTCTCCCCGAAAGCCCAGAGTGGCGATGGATTCAAGTCCTGAAATGTCGCGTATTTTGCTTGTCGCGTGACGCAGAAACGCGCGCGGCACATCGTCGCGCTCTATACCGGAGCCGTTGTCCGTCACGCGCAGAAACGTGAGTCCGCCGCCCTTTATTTCGACCGTTATGACTGTTGCGCCCGCGTCAAGCGCGTTTTCACAAAGCTCCTTTACGGCGGAGGCGGGACGCTCCACCACCTCGCCGGCGGCGATCATATCGGCAAGAACCCGGCTGAGTTCCTTTATTTTCGGCACTGTAGAGCCCCCTTTCCGCGTCTTGTCAGCGGCCTGTTTTTCTTGCGCTGCCTTATCTGTACAATATCGGCAGACCCTTGACGTTGACCGGATCAACATCCATAACGGCGGTGTCGCCGACAGTACAGTCGATTTTTGTCACGTCCACAAGCGTGTGCAGAAGCCCCACCACGCCGAGAACGCGCGCCCGCTGTCCGTTAATGCGGACATACAGCTTGCGCGTGCGATAGCGTAGAGCCTCCGCCACGGTCATTGCCGAGATATGGCGCTCCACTCCAAAGCCGTGGTAATAGCCCACGGAGAGTACGGCAAGCTTCGTCGGCGCCTTGGTCACGACGGTGCGCTCCGCCCCGCAGCGATGCCCTTTTTTGACCCAGGCAATCTCCTCGATCCCCGCCTCGATACAGCCGACGCGCAAAAGTCCCGGCAAAGCCTTGCCCGGAACGCGGCCGGAAAGCGCGGTGTCTGCGCGGACAGCGTCCATATGCGCGAAATCATAGCGGAACAGCGCGCCGGAGTCGCAGCAGTGAGCCATGCCGGGCTCAAGCCCCATCGACATGAGCTTGTCGAGAACGGAGTTGAAGCGATCAAGCTGCTCAAGCGTCTGCTTTTTGGGACCCCAGGAGACGGAAAACGTCGTAAACGTCCCGATAACCTCCACAGACGACATGTATTTGTATATCGCCGCGATCCGGTCAACCTCCTCCGGCAAAAAGCCGTATCGCCCAAGCCCGGTGTCTACCTTGACCTGTATCTGCGCCGTGATCGACTTTGCCTCCGCAATTCCGTTTATGGCGACGGCGGACTCATAGCTCCCCGCCGTCGTAACGACGCCGAGATCAAGCAGCTCGCCAAGCTCGTCCGGGTCGGCGGTGGAGCGCAGCATCATGATCCGCGTGTTTGTAAAGCCGTTCTCCCGCAGCAAGCGCGCGTCGCGGGGATCGGACACCGCAAAGTCCGACACGCCCTCGTCCCGCAGGAGCAGGGCAATGTCCATAAGACCCATTCCCTGGGCGTTTGCGGACAAATCCGCAATCAGTCGCGCGCCGTCCGCTCGATCTTTCGCCGCCTGGAGATTGCTTTTTACTACACGCCGGTCGATGACTAAGTTTTTCACGGCAGAACTCCGTCCTCTCTGAATTTTGCGCACAGCATACAATTAGATATATTATACCCCCGCTCCCGCAATTTGTCAAAAGAAAGGTTTGTGAACAAATATGGGCGCCGGCGCGCCGCGCGGATTTTTCGGTTTACCGCCGACATGCAAATGCTTGCATATCCTCCGGAATATTTGGCAAAAATCTCATAAAAGCCATTCGGAGGACATTAATGAAGTCACATATCGCCCGCGCCCGGCGTGGATTGAATATAATCAAATCGGCGGCGGACGCGCCCGGCGCGCGGTCAGAGCTTGCATGGCTGCGCGATAACAGGTATCTTGCAGAGCGCGAGTTCAACTCCGCGTCAGCGGCGGTGCTTGAGCTTCGCCGATTCAGAGGGGAATACGGCGCCGCGAAGCGCGCCGCGGAGGAGTATCAAGCGCGCGTCGGCGCGGCTGACGAGGCGCGTATCGCGCGGTACCTCTCAGCGCTGGCAAAGCCGCTGTCAGAGCGCGCGCAGTGTCTGTTTCTCCCGGCGCTGAGGCTTGAAATTATCGCGGCAATCGGAAAAGCGGCCGAAACACCAAAGGGAAATCAACAGACGATTGCAGATGGCGTCACGTCCCTGCGGTTTTTATCGGGGTTTGACCCGACGGAGGTTTTCGAGGGAGCGAGCGCAATCGACCGCGCGCTGCGCGAAGCGTCCGACGGGGTTTACGCAGCAATGGACAAGGAGAGCCGCGCGAGGTACCGCAGAATTATCGCGGACAGGGCGCTTGCCCTCCGCCGCGGGGAGGGAGCATACGCGCGGGAGCTTGTGCGGGAAGCGGAAAAGCGCGGCGTTCACGTCGGCTCGCTTTTTATGAGCGACATCGGCGTGATTCGTAGCAGAGTGTACATTGCGGCGAATGCTCTGCTCACGCTCTGGCTGTGCGCGCTCGTCGCGGCGATCTCGCGCTCCGGCGCTGCGGCGGCGCTTGCGCTCATTCCGGCGTCGGAGATTGTCAAAACGCTGACGGATCATTTCGCGCGGAGCGCTCTGCCGCGCGGCTTTACCCCGAGGCTGGAGCTGCGGGACGGAATTCCGGAGACAGGGCGGACGCTCGCCGTGATAAGCGCGCTTGTTCCAAATGCGTATGAGGCGAGTGCGCTGGCGCGCCTGCTTGAGGAATATTGGCTGTCTAACCGCGACTGCGGCGACAACCTGACCCTCGGTCTGCTGTGCGATCTGCCGGAGGGCGCGCGGAAGGTCGCCCCTGGAGACGGCGAGATAATAGGCGCGGCGCGCGCGGCGCTGAAGAGGCTGAACGCCAAATACGGCGAGAGGTTTTTCCTGTTTTACCGCGACCGCGTCAGGTGTGAGCGCGACGGAGTGTGGCGTCCGTGGGAGCGCAAGCGCGGCGCGATAATCGAATTGTGCCGGTTTTTGCGCGGCAAAACCTCCGGAATCATTGCCGGCGGCGCGCCGCGGGAGGTGAAATTTCTTATAACGCTTGACGCGGACACGCGCTTGACGCCCGGCAGCGCGCGGCGCATGGCCGGCGCAATGCTGCATCCGTCCTGCCGCTGTGAAATCGACGAAAAGCGCCGGCTCATAACGCGCGGTCACGGCATTTTGCAGCCGCGTATCGTCACAGCGCTCTCCGACGCGGCGGGTACGGAGTTCGCGCGCCTGACGGCGGGAGAGGGCGGGTTTGATCCGTATGGCGGCGGCGCGCCGGAGCTTTATGACAGCCTTTGCGGCGCGTCAACATTTTTTGGAAAGGGAATACTCGACATTGACGCCGCCGCAGCCTGTCTTGATGGGCGGTTCCGCGAGAGCGCGCTGCTTTCCCACGATATTCTCGAGGGGGCGATCCTGCGCTGCGGCTATCTCGGCTCTGTCGAGCTTACAGACGGACATCCGCAGACTCCCGGGGCGTATTACTCCCGGCAGAGCCGATGGGTCCGCGGAGACTGGCAGAACGCCGGATGGATTTTTTTCGGAGGGCTTCCCGCCGTTGACCGGTTCAAGCTTTTGGATAATCTGCGCCGCAGCTTGCTGCCGATAGCGACCGCGGCGGCATTTCTTGCCGGAGCGCTGTCGGAGAAATTTGCCGCGCCGGCGGCGCTCGCCGCGCTTGCAATGTTTATGGGAGAGCTTATTGGCGTTTTCGCAAAGCTGGCGCGCCCGCGCGCCCTGCTGCGCCGATATTTCTCATTTGTGCCCGAGGCCGCCGACGCGACAATCGCGCGCTGCTTTGCGCGGGCGCTGCTGCTTCCGTGCGAATGCGCGGTGAATCTGCGCGCGGTCGGCGCGGCGCTTTGGCGGACGCTTGTTTCGCGGCGCAGGCTGCTTGAATGGACGACGGCGGCGCAGGCCGGCGAAAAACGCGCGCACGCACCCGGCAGGGATATCTTGCGCTGGTATTCGTTCTGCGCGCCGGGGCTTGCCTGCGCGCTGACGGCGCTGCTGTTCACGCGGCGCCCGCCGGCAGCAGCCGCCGCGGCGTGTCTTATCGCGTCGCCGCTGTATCTTGCCGCGCTGAACCGGCTTGGCGCGCGAAAGGCAGCCGACGCAATCCCGGGCGCAGCGTTTCTGCGCGGGCAGGCAAAGCTGATCTGGCGCTTTTTCGAACGATATCTCACAGAGGAGGACAATTGGCTTCCGCCGGACAATCTCCAAACAGAGGCAGAGCCCGTTCTCGCGCGGCGAACCTCGCCGACGAACATAGGTCTTGCGCTCGCGTCGGCGCACTGCGCGGGAGAACTGGGGCTTGCTGCGCGCGCTCGCGCGGCGGAGATTATAAACAACGCGCTCCGAACGCTTGAGGCGCTTCCGAAATGGCGCGGACACCCGTACAACTGGTACGACACCGAAACGTTGGAGGTTATGCCGCCGCGCTTTGTCTCCACGGTGGACAACGGCAACCTTGCGGCGTGTCTCACTCTCCTGCGGGAAGGGCTTTATGAATGGGGCGAAGCTGATTTGGCGCTCCGCGCCGACAAGCTGTACCGGGATATGGATTTTGGGATAATGTACGACGAGCGGAGGAAGCTTTTGCGCCTGGGCTGGGACGATCTTGACGGGGAATTTTCAGAAAGCTGCTATGACCTGTTCGCGTCGGAGAACGTCACGGCGAGCTATATCGCGATTTCCCGCGGCCAAATCCCGGGCGAGCATTGGGGCGCGCTCTCCCGCGCAGAGCGCGGACAGGGCGGCTATCGCGGCTGCGCCTCCTGGACGGGAACGATGTTTGAATATCTCATGCCCGCGCTCTTTTTGCCGCTTTACAAGAATTCGCTCATGGAAGAGAGCGCGCGATTCTGCGTATATGCCCACAAGCGCGCCGCGCGCAGCCATCCGTGGGGAGCTTCGGAGAGCGCGTATAGCGCGCTTGACGCGGGCGGCGCATATCGCTATAAGGCGCACGGCGCGCCGAGACTTGCGTTGCGCCGAGGCGCGGGAGAGGACGACGTCGTCGCGCCCTATGCGTCGTTTCTCGCGCTTGCGGTCGATCCCGCCGGCGCTGTGGGCAATCTTCTCTCGCTCCAAAAACTTGGCGCGGCGGGGCAATACGGCTTTTATGACGCTGTTGATTACACCCGCTCCGGCGCGGGCGGCGCGGGAGAGTCGGTGCGCACGTTCATGGCGCACCACCTGGGGATGAGTCTGCTTGCCATAACGAACGCGCTCTGCGGCAATTTACTCCGCCGCCGCTTTATGGCGGACGCGGAGCTGCGCGCCCATGCAGACTTGCTGCGTCAGCGCGTACCGCGCGGAGGGATTGCCATAACATCGCCGAAGGACGACGTTCCGAAAAAGCAGGCTCCGTCGGAAAGTTCTCCCGCGCTCCTTGAAACAACGCTTGTCGCCACGCCCCATCCGCCGGCGACGCTGCTGCGCGCCGGGCAGTACAGCGTTATTGTCTCCGCCTCCGGACGCAGCCGCAGCGAATTTGCGGGAAAGCTGCTCGCCCGCGCGGACTTTGATTTTAACAGCTTGGACTGCGGAATGCTCTTCTTTCTCAAAACGGCGGATAAACTAATCCCGCTGCAAGCCGCGCCGTTTTACGATCCGCAGGTGTCATACCGCGCGGTTTTCGGAGGCGGAGAGTGCCGCCTGTACGCGGAATGCAGCGGAGTTGAAGCGTGCGTCACGGTGAGGCTGTCAGCCGCGCGTCCGTGCGAGCTTCGGGAAATCACGGTAACGTCCGATAAAGAGTTTTCCGGCGAGGTGTTCTGCTATTTTGAGCCTGTGCTTGAACGGGAGAGCGAATATCGTTCCCATCCGGCGTTTTCAAAGCTCTCTATCGAAACCTTGATCACGTCGCCGGGCGTTGTCGTCTCGCGCCGTCCGAAAAACCGCGAAAGCGCACCCGTCTGCGCGCTTGTCTGTGACAGGGCGGCGGAGATTAGCTCGTCGCGCGAGGCGGCGCTCGGGCGGGGCGGAATCTTAGCGCTGGAAAGCGCGCTCGCGCAGCCGATTGTGTCCTGCGACGGCGCGGCGCTTGACCCGTGCGTACTCTCAAAGGTTCAAATCAGCGGCGGCGCGGGCGAAGCCGCGGCTGTCCGATACGCGCTTGCGGCGGCGTTTCCGGGGGAGGATCCGCTCGCCGCCGCGCAGGAAGCGCTGGAAGCGGGGTGCGTATGCCGCGACGCGCTCTCCGACGGGGCGTTGCGCCTCGGGCTTGAGGAGGGGTGCGCCGCGCTTGCGGCGGAGCTTTTGCCGCGCCTTATTGCGCCGCCATACGGCCGCAGGCTGACTCAGGCTCAAATTGCGGCGCTGTCCCAGGGCGTAAACGGACTGTGGAGCCTTGGAATAAGCGGCGATTATCCAATCGCGGCGTGCGTCGCGGAGAGCGGGTGCGGCATTCCGTACAGAAGCTATATCGAATGCCACGCGCTGCTGCGCGAGTGCGGAGTGAAATATGATCTCGTATTCCTCTCCGACGATGCCGGAGACTATGTATCCCTTGTGCGCGAGACGGTAATGGAGGAGCTGCGCGCGCTTGGGCGGGAGCAGAGCTATGGCGCGCGGGGCGGAGTGTTCTGCTGCGAAAACGGGGAGCGGGGCGAGCTTGTTCTCGCCCGCGCCGCGCTGATTCTTGGTCAGGAGCAAAAAAGCGGGGAGCCGCCGGTTCATTTGCCGGTTCAATTTCTTGATCCGCCGAGGGAAACGCCGCGCGGCGACTATGACGGAGACGGTAGCTTTGTGTTTGAGTGCGGCAGCGCGCTGCCCAAAAACGCATGGAGTCATATTCTCGCAAACGAGCGCTTCGGAGCGGTTGTGACAGAGTGCGGCGGAGGCTTTATGTGGCGGGACAACGCGCGCGAGTTTAAGATCACCCCGTGGACGAACGACTCGCTTTCCCTGCGTGACGGAGAGCGGATAACGCTTGACGCGGGCGGCGGGGCTTTGTCGGTTTTCGGCGCAGACGGCAGCCCGTGCCGCGCGGAGTATGGCTTTGGCTTTGCCCGCTGGGAAAAGCGCGCTCGCGGCAGGGCGATAACAACAACCATGTTCGTTCCGCCGGACCAAAACGCGCGCGTGCTGATAATCGAGGGAGCGCAAGGCGGGCGATTGTCGTATCGCGCGGAGCTTTGCCTTTCCGACGGCGTGACGGACGGCGGAACCGTTGTAACAAGCGCTGTCGGAAACGCAGAACGCGGGCAGAGAGCAATCCTCGCCGAAAATCCCTATAACCGGGACTTTGCGGAGCGCGGCGCGGTCGCGTTCGTCTGCTCCGCTCCGTTTAAGGTGCTTACAGCCTCCCGCGCGGCGCCCCGCGCCGACGGTCGCGGCGGTATGAACGCCTGTGCGGGCGCTCCCGCCTGCGCGTCGTTTGAAGTTCTGTGTCCGGAGATTCTTGTCATTGCGGTCGGCGACGAAAGGGACGCTTTTGAGCTGTCCGAACCGCTCGCGGCGCTCGCGTCGCTCAAGCGCACGCGCGAATATTGGAATGAGCGCGTGAGCGTTGTGCGCCTGGAGTCGCCGGATGAAGCGCTGAACCGATATATGAACGGCTGGGCAGTGTATCAAACGATCGTCTCGCGCCTTTACGCGCGCGCGTCGCTGTATCAGTGCGGCGGTGCATACGGCTTCCGCGACCAGCTTCAGGACACGGCGAATCTCGCCCCGTTTTTCCCGGAGCTCGCGCGGGAGCATATACTCAAAAGCGCGGCGCGCCAGTATACGCAGGGCGACGTCTCGCATTGGTGGCATCCCGGAACAGGTCAAAACGGACGAGGCGTGCGCACAAGGTGCAGCGATGATCTGCTTTGGCTGCCATACGCCGCGCTGCGCTATGCCGAGACGGCGGGCGGGTGCGGGATATGGGACGAGCGCGCGCCGTATCTCGTTTCGCCGCCCCTTGCGGAGCGGGAGGGCGACAGATATGAGGATCCGGACGTATCGGAATACGCCGAGAGCGTTTACGAACACTGCGCCCGGGCGCTGGAGCTTGTCATAGAGCGCGGATACGGCGAGCATGGCTTGTGCCTGATCGGTGGCGGGGACTGGAATGACGGGATGAACCTCGTCGGTCACCGCGGACGGGGGGAGAGCGTCTGGCTCACGTGGTTTTTCTCCCGCGTCGCGGAGGATTTTGCGCATGTGGCGCGCGGGCGCGGAGACGCGGAGCGGGAAGAAACGTTTGAGAACGCGTCCGCCGCGGCAAGCGCCGCGGCAAACTGCGCGTGGGATGGCGCGTGGTTTCTGCGCGGCTATTATGACGACGGCGAGCCGCTCGGCTCCCGCCTCTGTGCGGGGTGCAAAATCGATTCCATAGCGCAGTCCTTCGCCGCGCTCGGCGGCGGGGAGCGCGCAAAGACCGAAAAAGCGCTTGACTCCGCGCTGAAGCGTCTGTTCGACAGGGAGCGCGGCGTCATAAAGCTTTTTGATCCGCCGTTCGGCGACGACGGGCGCGAGCCGGGGTATATCCGCGGATACAGCCCCGGGTTCCGAGAGAACGGCGGGCAATATACCCACGGCGCGGCGTGGCTTGCAATGGGGCTGTATCTGACCGGGCGCGCCGGCGACGGCTGGGAGGTGCTGCGCGCGATATGCCCGCGGGAGCGTGATGCGGAGCGTTATCGGGCGGAGCCGTTTGTCATCGCGGCGGATGTATATTCCAACGCGGCGCACAGCGGGCGCGGAGGCTGGACGTGGTCTACGGGCGCGTCGGGCT
>JAITGW010000092.1 GCA_031280325.1 Oscillospiraceae bacterium | reverse complement strand
TCCGGCATACGCCGCGGCTGCAAACGATCCGCCCGCCTTTGGCTGCGGAATCGCGTTGACGCGCATGAAATTATATTTTTCCATTGCCGCCCGCTCGATTATAAGGGCGCGGTTCAAATGCTCGCAGCACTGCGCCGCGAGAAATATCCCGCGGGGCGTGAGCGTTTCGGCAATTGCCGAAAACACCGCGGCGCCGATCTCGGGACGGGAGGAGGTGCCGATTGCGCCGCCTGCTATCTCGCTAGATGAGCAGCCGACGACGACAATATCGCCGCGCTGCAGCTTTGCCGCGTCGAGAAGCTCCCGCGTGAGCGCCGCCGCCTCGCGGATGATTGCATCCGCCGTAATTTCTATATTAGGCGCGTCATGCAAATAGGGGACGCCGGGTTTGATATTGTCATAAAAAACATAACGTGCTTTCGGTTGCTGTAATTCCTGCGCAATTACGGCGTTGTCACAGCCTAAGCTGTCAACCTCATACACCCGTGTCTCACAGCCGAACTCGCTTTTCTCCATGCCAAAAAAGCGCCATCCGTACCGCTCATAATAGCCCACATGATCGGTGCAGAGATAAACCTTAGAAAATCCCAGCTTTGCGGCTTCCCTCCGCCCGTGAGTCAGCAGTTTAGCGCCCAAACCTTGACGACGTTCACTTTCTTCAATATACAACGCGCACAGCCACGGCGTTAAATCCTTGCGCACCATGAAGTCGTTCTCAATCAGCCCGTAACTGCCAATGATTTCATCGCCGCGCATCATGAGATACCATCTCGGCGAGGAGTTTTCAGTAGTTAAACTGTCCGTGATAGATTCTTCATAAATTTTACGGTTGATGCCCCATTTCGCGGAAAAATAGTTCGCGGCGCGACTTAGCAGTTCCGGGCATTCCCGGACAGAAAGAATTTCGACATCTTTATTCATAGATTTACGCCTCCTCGCTCTTCTGATCGGCAAAACCATTCAGCTGCGGCTTGCAATGAGCTTCACTCTTGGCACACCCCGTTTACCTTATCATTCTGCCGCTTCTTAAGGTTCAAGGATATATCCATTCATACGCCCGTCCCGGTAGAGCCGAAGCCGCCCTCGCCGCGCGCCGTGCCGCCAAGCTCGGCTGTTTCGATGAAGTTCATCCGGGCGACGGGCACGAAAAGCATCTGAGCCACACGCTGTCCCGGCCCGATAACCTCCGGCGCCCGCCCGTGATTGTGCAGAGGAACGATAAGCTCTCCGCGATAGTCGCTGTCGATGACGCCGACCTTGTTCGCCGGGGCGACGCCGCGCTTTGACGCAAGTCCGCTGCGCGCGAAAACCAGCCCCGCATATCCCTCCGGAAGCTCAACGGCAAGACCGGAGGGTACCAGCACTGTTTCGCCGGGTCCGATTGTCACAGGCGCGTCCAGACAGGCGGACAAGTCCGCTCCCGCCGAGCCGGGGGTTTGATAGGAGGGTAAAATTGCGTTCTCCCGCAGCTTTTTGATGTAGATGTTCATGAGCTACAGCGTCTCCAGTATAAGATTGTTTGTGCCGTTTGCCTCAAACTCAGCCATATAGCGGTCGATTCGGACCTTAAGCTCCGCCATGTCAAGCGGATCCAGGCTCTCGTCCTCCATGTCGCGGCGCGAAAGCTCCTCCGCCAGGATCTCGAAGAACACGGCATCCTCATAATCGCTGATCGCCTCGTGAATCCCGCCCTGCTCAAACGCCGCCGAGAATCGGAACTTCCGCCCCTCGGGGCGAACAATAGCGCCCATGCCAACGCCCGCGCAGTGCGATAAAAGCGCGCTCTCCGCATCGTCGTAGTCGGCGATACGGTCATGCTCCTCCCGCGTGGAGTTGAGTATCCAGTTGCCGACATAGACAAGGTCAATCAGGCGGCGGAATTGTTTTTCTGTAAGCTCGATGTTCATCTGCGTTTCCTCGTGAAAAAAGTTCTTGTCTTTTTGGATTTAATGGCTTATCATATTATAGCCGTTTCAGACGTAACATGCAACACAGATTTTTATCATATTAAGGAGCGAATTTATGGATTCTCGCCCAATAGGCGTTTTTGATTCGGGACTCGGCGGTCTGACCGCCGTTAAAAAGCTGATACAGCTTCTGCCGAACGAGGATATTGTCTATCTCGGCGACACGGGGCGGGTGCCGTACGGCTCCCGCTCGCGGGAGACTATTGTCAAGTACGCGAGGGAGGACACCGCGTTTTTACTGTCGCAAAACGTCAAAGCTGTCGTCGTTGCGTGCAACACGGCGTCGGCTGCCGCGTGGCGGGAAATTTGCGCAATGTCGCAGGAAATCCCGTTCTACAACGTGGTGACGCCCGCGTCGCTCGCGGCGGCGAGCGCGACGCAAAACGGGAAAATCGGCGTTATCGGCACCGTCGCCACCGTGCGGAGCGGCGCGTATGAACGCGCGCTGGCGCTCACCGGCAAGGCCCGGGCTGTGATCCAGGTTGCGGCTCCGCTGCTTGTGCCGCTCGTGGAGAACGGCAGAACAAGCCCGGACGACGTTGTCGTTTCGACGATTGTACGGGAATATGTCGAGCCGATTGTCCGCGCGGGAGCGGACGCCGTAATCCTCGGCTGTACGCACTATCCGCTGCTCCGCGCCGCTCTTGCACGCGCTTTTGGCGGTGATGTGGCGCTCATTGACTCCGCCGCCTGTACGGCGGAGACGCTCGCGCGGGATTTTACGGCGAACGGCCAGACCGGAAGCGCGCTTCCGGGCACACGGCGTTATTTTGTAACGGACAGCACAGAGGGGTTTTCCGAGATGGCGTCGCGCTTTTTAGAGTCGGATCTGACTGGCGAGATCGCGCAAATCTCGCTTGAGGAAGCGCCGGAAATCAAACACAAATTAGGCGGGTGAAAATGAACGGATATACTATATCAATAATCGGCGCGCAGGCGACGCCCGGCGAGGACGAAGAGAAGTTCGAGCTTATTACGGACGGTCTCTACACTCAGGGCGGCGATGTGTCGCGCATAAGCTATACCGACAGCGGCGTCATGGGCAACGAAAACTCAGAGACAACGTTTGTGGTGGAACCGTCGCGCATTACGCTCACGCGCGGGGCGTGGCACGGCGGCGACATGGTGTTTGACGAGGGGGAAAAGCACCATTTTTTGTATCAGACGCCGTTCGGCTCTCTGATGATGGGCATTGACACGGAGAGCATTGACCGCAATCTCTCCCGCGATGGCGGCGACCTTTTTATTCGCTACAGTATCGACGTTGACAACGTGATCGTGTCGCGAAATTCGTTTAAGATTTCGGTGAAGCCGTCATAACTATTCCCGCATATCTGCCTCCTGGGCTAGAAAACGCCGATTGGCTGCGGAAAAAATGTATCACAAAGGAGAAACAGCAATGACAAATCCGTTTCAGGCCGCGATTGACGAGATAAATTCGCTTCTCGCGGCGGCATATGCAGGCGCGGCTGCCGCGGGCGAGCTTCCCGGGGGAATTACGCTTTCCGGAACGGTCGAGGTTCCGCGCGACACGAAAAACGGCGACTTCGCCTGTAATCACGCGATGGTATCGGCCAGAGCCATGGGCAAAAGCCCGCGCGCCGTCGCACAGTCGCTTGCGGCGCACATTGAAACCGGCGGTACATTTATCGGCGGCGTCGCTGTCGCGGGTCCGGGCTTTATCAACGTCACGCTCTCGCTGGGCTGGTATGCCGCCGCGCTTTCGGCGGCGGAGTCCGGCGGGGAGACATACGGCAAAACTGATTTCGGCGGCGGCGAACGCGTCATGGTTGAGTTCGTCTCTGCTAATCCAACGGGCCCAATGACAATCGGCAATGCGCGCGGCGGAGCGATCGGCGACACGCTCTCAAACGTTCTCGCGCTGGCGGGATATGACGTGTCACGGGAGTTTTACGTCAACGACGCGGGAAATCAGGTTGAGCTTTTCGGCCGCTCAATCGACGCGCGGTACATGCAGATAGTCCTTGGGGAGGACGCGATAGAATTCCCTGACAACGGCTATCACGGAGAGGATATCCGCGACCTTGCGCGCGCGATTTACGAGCGGGACGGAGACAGGTATGCGCCTCTCCCGGAGCGGGAGCGTATCGCGATGTTCATCTCATTCGGTCTGCCGCGCAACATCGCCCTCATGCAGGAACATTTGGAGCGCTATCGCATTAAGTTCGATACTTGGTTCCGCGAATCGAGCCTGTACGAATCCGGCGCGGTGGCGGAGACTGTTGATATGCTCACGAGGGAGGGGCTGACGTATGAAAAGGACGGCGCCGTCTGGCTGAAGAACATGGAGCTTGGCGCGGAGAAGGATGAGGTTCTCCGCCGCGCGAACGGGTTTTATACCTATTACGCCAGCGACATCGCCTATCACCGCAACAAATTTCATGCGCGCGGTTTCGACCGCGTGATCGACGTTTGGGGCGCGGATCACCATGGTCACGCACTGCGGTTTCAGGCGACGATGGCGTGCCCCGCGATTAATATTTCGCGTGAGCGTCTGCGCTTTCTCATCATGCAGATGGTGCGCTTAACGCGCGACGGCGAGACGATCAAGGTCTCAAAGCGTACTGGGCGCGCGCTGACGCTAAACGACCTTATGGATGAAATTTCGGTTGACGCGTGCCGTTTTTTCTTCAACGCAAAGCCAGATAATCACCTGGAGTTTGACCTTGGTCTTGCCGTGCGGCAGGACAGCGAAAACCCGGTTTACTACGTCCAATACGCGCACGCGCGGATTTGCAGCCTCATCGCGGCGCTCGCCGCAGAGGGCGTTTCAGTGCCGCGCTGCGCGCAGATTGACGTCTCTCTGCTGTCGAGCGAAGCTGAGCGGGAGCTTATCGCAAAGCTCGCGGCTCTTCCGGAGGAAGTGCGCCAAAGCGCGAAGGAGCTTGATCCCTCGCGCATTAACCGATACGTGCTGGAGCTGGCGGCGCGTTTCCATAAATTCTACACCGCGTGCCGAATTCGGGGCGAGGAGCGGGAGCTTCTTCTCGCGCGGCTGAAGCTTGCGGATATTGCGCGCGGCGTGATCCAAAACTGCCTTAAAATAATCGGCGTGTCCGCGCCGGAAAAAATGTGACGCTAATCCGTTTTTGAGTGATGCGCAAAACCAAATGCGCCGCGCTCGTGCGGTGAGTAGGGCGTGTTGAACGGTAGTGTCAACACGCCCTAAAGACGCTCAGACTGCCGGTGACGCAGCTTTCGAGCGGGATCGCGATCCCGCTCGAAAGCTGCGTTCGGGGAAGCTTATATAAATCCTCCGGAGCGCGAGCGACAAGGTAATTGCGGTATACGAGCCGGACACGGCGGTCGGCGATGGTTTTTCCGCGGGTTCAAGCCCCGGACTTGCCGCGGATTATCAGCGTCAATATATCCTGGTTTACTACCCGAAGGGCGAAAACCCGCGATATAAAACCGGCGCAAGAGTTTGATTGATACGTTTGTGAACAAGATTAATTTGTCTTTGGGGCATTTTGGTGGACCCGATGGGATTCGAACCCACGGTCTCCGCGTTGCGAACGCGGCGCTTTCCCAGCTAAGCTACGAGCCCAAATTCAACACGCTCAATTATTATAACAGAAATTTTTGATGTGTAAAGAGCTAATTTAAGATTTTTTCATCCGGCGCTTGATAATAATTAATGCCAAAAACATTGACGCAATAGAAGCAGACGGGATTTTTCAGAAAGCGGTCAGGATGAGGAGCACCGGAAAGCTTATCGGGGAATTGCTTAAAGCTTGTTTGGAGAACGCGCCAATCACGCCCCGCGCCTCAAGCTGATAAATCCCAGGGAGGAGAGCCTTGTGTACTTTGAATACGGCGACAAGGAAACGGAATATCCGAAACGCAAGGACAAGCGGTTCACTGAAGCGATGGATAAAATCGATCATATTAGGCGTGCGCTTGAGTCTGTCTTATTTTTATCCGTCATCCGCAGCATTGTCGGGCATCAGATTTCCTTCGCCGCGCAGAGAATCGTCCAGGCAAGACAGACGGACAAGCTCGGCGCAGTCAGCATGGAAACGATCTCCGCCGCCTCCCGCGAGGAGCGCTGGGGGCCGCGGCGTCACGCGGAAGAAAATGGATTACATTAAGGACCTCAGCGGACAAAATCCAAAGCGGCGTGATCCCGATGGCGGCCGCGTGCGGCCCGGAGAGGCGCCACGGTATCTTTTTTGTAAAGAATGAGAGCGCTTATCCACATGCGGGCTAACGGAAAGCTCGTACTCAGCTGCCGAACGGCGCAAAGTTAAATTGAATTCCGTTGCTTTTTCCCCATGAAGAGCTTCCTCAGCGACTCCACCGGCAACACCGTCGCCGCCGCTATCGCGCATACGCGAAGCTCGGGCATGGTGAGCCTGCTCATATGGAACAGCGAGCCGACCTTATACACCATGACGAGCTGCGCCGCGGCGACAGCGCCCATAATGAAGATAAACATCTTGTTTTTGAATATGTGCGCGAGAAAATTCAGCCGCCCGGTCCGCGCGCCGCAGCCGATGAGTATACACGCAAAGATAAACATCACGAAAAAGCCTGTCATAAACGACCCTTGCGTCGCAAACGCGCTCCGAATCGCGGGAAGCTTTAGAAACACCAGGCAAAGCACGGTGCCGTAAATGCCGAGCACCGCGATTTGATTTGCCATGTATGAATTTATCAGCTCCTCTCCGCGTTTTTTCGGCGGCTCTTCCATGAATTCCGGAAGCGGCGCTTCGCCGGCAAACGCAAGCCCGGCAAGAGAATCCATAATCATGTTCAGCCAAAGCATTTGCATGACCGTGATCGGTGACGCGATGCCGAGAAACGGGCAGATACTTGATATGCCCATTGCGACTACATTTATCGCCAGGCGGAAAACGATAAATTTGCGTATGCTCTTGAAAATCGTGCGGCCGTAGAGAATTGTCTTGGCGACGGACAGAAAATTGTCATCGAGGATAACAATGTCGCCCGCCTCCTTTGCAACTTCGCTGCCGCTGCCCATCGCAAAGCCCACGTCCGCAAGCTTAAGCGCCGGCGCGTCGTTTATGCCGTCGCCAGTCATCCCGGTTACGAGCGAAAGCTCTTGCGCCAGGCGCACAAGGCGGGATTTGTCGGACGGCACAGCGCGCGCGACGACGCGCAGCGACGGAAGGATGCGCTTGGCCTCGGCGTCGGTCAAGGCGGACAGCTCCGCGCTTGTCAAAACGTCGGCGCCGCCGGACTTGCAAATCAGCCCGCACTCGCGCGCGACGGCGGCGGCCGTTAGCTTATTGTCGCCCGTGATCATCACAACCTGAACGCCCGCTCTGTGCGCATCGGCAACGGCGCTCTTTGCCGTCGGGCGCAGCTCGTCGCGGATCGCAAGCACAGCGAGAAGTCGGAGTCCCGCGGGAATTTCACCCTCGCGCGGCGGGGCCTCCCCCTCCGCGACCGCAAGCAGGCGATACGCGCCGGAGGCGAGCGCGTCGAGCGCCGCGCTCACGCGCCGCTGCTGCAGCTTTGCCGTCGTGCCGTTCTGACGCAGATACGTTTTGCACACTGGGATAAGCTTCTCCGGCGCGCCTTTGTAAAGCGTCACCGCGCCGCCCGGCGCGCTTATGGCGGCTGCAGAAAACTTGCGCGCGCTCTCAAACGGTATATACGCTGTGCGGACAACCTCCGCCGCCGCGACGCGCAGAGCTCGTGGTACGGGGCGGAAAAATTCTAAAAACGCGCGCTCGGTCGCGTTGCCACCGACAGCGCGCGCCGTTCTTGAGACCGCGTCCCACGCCGCCGATGTGTTATGCTCCGCGCACAGGCGCAGCCTCTGCGCGAGGGCGGAATCACGCGCCGTCGCGCGCTTGCAGTCGCCCGTGAGATAGAACGCGACAGAGAGCCGCCCGCGCGTGAGCGTGCCCGTTTTATCAGTGAATAAAATGTTGATATTGCCGCTTGTTTCAACGCCGACAAGCCGGCGAACAAGCACATTGTCGCGCAGCATACGCTTCATGTTTGATGACAGCACAACCGTAATCATCAGCGGAAGCCCTTCCGGCACCGCCATGACGACAACGGATACGGCAAGCGTCACGGCGGCGATCAGCTTCGGGACAATGTCTGTGGGATTACGCAGCGTCGCCGTAATCGCATCGATGCTGAAATGATTGCGATACGCAACGGTGTAGAAAAGGTCAGCCGCGGCGATGAGCGCGGCTCCGATATACCCGATTCTGCTTATAGATCGCGCAAGGACGCCCATGCGCTCTGAAAGGGGTGATTTTTTTGGCTTTTCCGCAAGCTCGCGCGCGACCTGACCATAATATGTCGCGCCGCCGACATGCGTGACACGGAATATGCCTTCGCCTCCGGCGACGATACTGCCGCGGAAAACGCGGCGGCGGTCTGACAGTCCCTCGCCCTTGTCGTCTCCCGGCGGATGCGGAGTTTTGCGAGTTTCCTTTGACTCCCCGTTG
>JAITGW010000046.1 GCA_031280325.1 Oscillospiraceae bacterium | reverse complement strand
CCTTCAATTTCCGCAAGGCGAGCCTTATAATCAAGCGCCTGCGGTATAGTGACGTTCTCAAGCAGAACGCGCGCGTTTGGTATGGCGGCTGTGAACTCCCGGTTCATAAGCCGGAGGGCGGCGGTGGAATTAGCGGTCTCAGGCAGGTAATCCGCCATATTATAGTTAACCGCGACGGTGCGCGAGAAAAGCGCGCCAAGAGCCGCCGCAAGCAGAAACAGCACGGCGATAAGCGCGCGCCGCTTTATTATGAAGGAAGCAAAACGTTCCAAAACAACACCCCGATTCTTATTGATAAGCATATAAATTCAGCGCAGAATTACAGCGCTGTTCCGCCGCCGCGTGCAAAACGGAGAAAAGAGCTGTCATTTGCCGTGCGCTTTCCGCTCGAACGGCGGAGCGGGAGCCGCGGCACCGAGGAAGAAAATCCGCTGCAGCGTAAACGCTTTGATTTTATTTCGCACATAGTGTTGCAAAATTATCGCGCTGATGATATAATTATAGAGCGTTCGGAACAGGATTCAACCGTCAATGTTTGAGAGTTTGGCGTTTTGAATACAGATTTTGCGCAAACGTCGGGAACTTTACGAAAAATTCAAATTTCAGGTGAGTTTATGGAATTAAACGGAAGATTGGACAGGCGCGTGCGCTATACGCGCATGGTTATTCGGGAGAGCTTTATAGGACTTCTTGCCCGAAAGCCCATGTCAAAGATAACGGTAAAGGAAATATGCGCCGCGGCGGACGTAAACCGAGCGACATTTTATGCGCACTACGCCGACCAATACGCCCTGCTCGGCGCGATTGAGGCGGATGTGCTGCGCGCGTTGAACGAGTATGTACGCGATGAGATATACAGGGGAGAGCCGGGCGAAATCACGCTTGCGATGTTCCGCAAAATGCTCACGTATATTTTTGAAAACGCGGACGTTATAAAAACTCTTTTAAACACGAATACGGAGGATTTGAATTTTCAGCATATAATAATTCAAATGTTCGGAGAGCAGTTTGTGGCCGCGCGTCAGGGCGGCGCGGTATCGGCGGAGCAGGCTGAGTTCATATTCCGCTTTGTGGCGTTCGGAGCGATTGGCGTGATACGCTGCTGGCTGGACACCGGATGCCGGCAGCCGCCGGCAGAGCTTGCGGAGCTGCTGCAAAATCTGACGTTTCAGGGTATGATACCGTATAAATAGAGCTTCGCAGGCAATAAAACAAAAGAGGAAGCCGAAAGGCTTCCTCTTTTTCGCCCGCGGCGCGCTGCGCCGCTTTTCAATTGCTATTTGCGTGCCGCGATGAATTGCGCGCCGTATTTGTTGCATTCGTCGATGACGACGGGGTTTACCCACGAGTTGAGGCACTCTATCCCGCCGATGCACGGCAAAAACGAGCCGCCCGGCGCGTATTTGTCGATCGCGTCGCGCACGTGCCGGCGAACCTCTTCCTCCGTGACCTCGTCCTGCGGACGGTCGATAAAGCCCTGATCAAGTCCGCCCATGAAAAGCAGCTTGCCGCCTGTGTTTTCGCGCATTTTAATAAGGTCATTCTCCGGAAGCGCGCCCTGCCACATATCGACGCCGAGATCGACAAGGTGGCGCTCAAACCCTGTGATATAGCAGTCGCAGTGGTGCTGGACAAGCACGCCGCGGCTTTTGTAATAGTCATACAGGCGTTTGTAATGGGGGAAGAAAAGCTCCTTGAATTTATCGGGGGAGAAAAACGGCTGGAGCTTGCTGCCCCAATCGTCGTGACTGTGAATAATGTCGGGCCGGAGATTGTCGCAAAGCTGCTCCGCAACCTTGAGCTTCCAGTCTGTGTATGCCGCGAAGAACTCCGAACACGACTCCGGCTCCTCGTAAAGCGCAATAAGCGTGTCCTCAAATGTCATAAGGCAGTGCAGCCGCTCGAAAAGTCCGCGGAAAGTGGGCACCATGACAAATTCGGACGTGCGGTCAACGGCCGCTGCGGCAGCCTTTGCGTCCGACCAGTCAAGGTCAGAGGGGATTTCCGGGAAAGTGACGTAATCGCGCCATTTTGTTATGTCTTTGATGACCTGGTTTTTCTCCGTAACCATTGGGATGACGCCGGGATCTTCGCCGGGGCGATAGCGGTGGTGGACGCCCCAATTGTCAATCACGTCATCACCGCTCATCCAGAGTATGTCCCAAATTGTGATTGGATCAATAATGCAGTGGAACATGATTTTCGGGAAGGCGTCGAAGCCGTAGCCCATCCATTTGACGGGATTTTCGCCGCGCATGATCGCAAGGAATTGCTCCTTTTTACCCATATGCTTTTACCTCCAAACGCATTTTGACATGTAATGCAATAATTATAGCATATAGCTTTCGGGCAGGCAACATGAAATTTCGCGTTATGCACAAATCACATGCAGCAATCAGCCGCCGTATACCTCAAGATACCGGCAGCGGTTGTCCTCCCGTGTCCGCGCGAGAGCATAACGCTATAACCCCCTACGGCGTCAGCCGTGGGGGGCGATGCGTATAGATGTGCGTACCGCGCTATTTGAGCTCGAGCAGGGCGCGCTTTATCATCGTCTTCGCGATTTGCACCTTATATTTCGTGTCCTCATACGGCGCCGCGCCGGAAACAGCCGCCGTGCCGACATTTTCGGCGAGCGCCTCGTCTATCGCCGCGCCGGACAGGAGCTTCTCGGCGGAATGCGCGCGGAACGGCGTCGGAGCCATTGCGCCGAGGGCGACGCGCGCGTCAGATCCCGTGACGACGGCGCAATTGATGACCGGGAAGTCAATGCTCTTGCGCAGGGCGAACTTTTTGAATACACTCTTCGCGCCCGATTTAAGCGCGGGGACGCGGATATGTGTGACGATCTCGTCGCCGTCCATGCACGTCCCGGAGAGGGTGTTTGTCTGGAAAAACTCTGCCGCCGCAAGCTCGCGCCGCGATGTGACCACCACCGCGTCCAGCGCGACGAGGGCGGTCGCAACGTCCGACGGGGAGACGGCGTAACAGCCGCAGTCAAGACAGCGGCGCGTCTCCGCCGCCGCAAGCTCGCGCGTGGGAGATATTGTATCCTCAACTTCAAGCGCGCGCTTCGAGGCGTCAATTTCATCCAGCCGCAGACCGGTTGTCACAAGGAGACCCTCAATGTCGTTTGTGAGGAAGGCGTTTTGTGTCGTATCCGAGCGCGTTTCCGCAACGCCGAGGTGGCGCAGAATACCTCGCGCCGCTTTATGTCCGAGATCGATTGCGCGGATGACGGTGCCGGGTCCCATTGCGGCGTCACCGGCCGCGAACACGCCGGGGCGCGACGTTTGGGCCTTGTCGTCAACATCAATCAGCCCGCGCGCGGTGAGCTGGAGCTGATATTTCTCGTCGAGAAACGAGAGGTCAACCTGCTGTCCCGTCGCCATGAGCAAATTTTCAGACTCGATAACGACCTTCACGCTTTGGTCATACTGCGGGTTGAAGCGCCCCGTATCGTCCCACGGGGAAACGCAGCGCACAAGCTCCATACCGCAGGGCTTACCGTCCCGTTCAACGACCTTAGACAGGCCCCAGGACGGCATGATAACGACGCCCTCTTCCTCCGCGCGGGCGATTTCCTCGCCGGACGCGGGCATTCTCTCCCGCGGCTCAAGACAGGCGAGCGTGACCTTTGACGCGCCGAGCCGCTTCGCCGTCACCGCAACGTCCATCGCCACATTTCCGCCGCCCATGACGAACACCTCGCGCCCGGAGAGCTTGTTGTCGGAAAACCAACGGCGAACTTCTGTAAGGAATTCAAGACCGAAAACGGTCATATCCTCGCCCGAAAGCCCGAGAACGGGGCGCTTCCATGTGCCCGTGGCATAGCATACGGCGTCGTACTGCCGCTCTATCTCCTCCGGCGATACGGTTTCGCCGAGTTTTACGCCGGTTTTGAACTCGATGCCCATTTTTGTCAGCGCGGCAATGATTTTGCGCACAACATCTTTCGGCAGACGGTACGCCGGGATCGCGTACATGAGCATTCCGCCCGCCTCTTCCTGCGTGTCGAAAACGGTGACGCGGCTGCCCTCGCGGCGCAGATAGAACGCCGCTGAAAGTCCCGCGGGGCCGGAACCGATGATCGCGACCGATTTGCCCGTTTCCGTCTTGGGCGCGGCGTAAAACCTATCCGAATTTTCAAGGATATAATCGCCGAGCGCACGCTCGACATTGTTTATCGCGACAGTCTCGTCCGTATTGCGGCGGTTACACTTGTTCTGGCAGAAATGCGCGCAGACGCGCCCCGTCGTCATTGGGATCGGGTTGACCTCCATGATAATCTCAGCGGCGCGGTCCCAGTTTCCGGCGCGGATTTGTTCCATATAGCGCGGGATGTCGGTCGCCGCGGGACACTCGCTTTTGCATGGCGTCGCGTGGCAGCGGCTTCCGCCGAACGCAGAGTGATAGCGGTTGTCGCCAAGGATCGCGAAGCACTCATCCCCGCCCTTGCGGTGACAGTTAAAGCGGTTGTCCGCCTTGCGGAAATACCAGCAGCGCGGAAGCTGCGATATGCTGCCTCCGATGGTTCCCATGTTGCGGATATTCGGTGTGGCGACAGCCTTGGCGGCCTGCGCGAGAGCCGACCAGCCGGACTGGATATCCGCGCTCTCCGCTATGTCAACAAGCTTTGTCAGTGCGCCGATTGTGAGCGCGCCGTCATCAGTCTTAATATACTCCAGGCCCGGAATTGTTTTGAGGTTGACGACTGTTTCGGGGTGAATCGGCAGGATATTGTCCTTAATCGTGGCGAGAATGTCCGTCCCGCCGGCGATCGCGCGCGCGCCCTGACCGAGGGCGTCAACGGCGTCGGCGACGGACTGCGCGTTTTTATGCTTAAACGGTTTCATTTCCTATGCCTCCTT
>JAITGW010000219.1 GCA_031280325.1 Oscillospiraceae bacterium | reverse complement strand
GAGTGCGTCATGAACTGGCTGCTTGCGGAATTCAAGCGCGACTCCGGCGTTGACCTCTCAACGGACAAAATCGCCATGCAGCGCCTCAAAGAGGCATCTGAAAAAGCGAAAATTGACCTCTCCGGTCTGAACACGGCGAGCATAAATCTGCCGTACATCACAGCCGACGCGGCAGGACCGAAGCATTTGGATATTTCCCTGTCCCGCGCGAAGTTCAACGAGCTGATTGCGCACCTTGTGGAAAAAACGATCGGGCCTGTGAATCAGGCGCTGTCCGACGCGGGACTCACGGCAAACCAGCTCTCAAAAATTCTGCTCGTCGGCGGCTCGACGCGCATTCCCGCGGTGCAGGAAGCGGTCAAGCGCATCACCGGCAAGGAGCCGTTTAAGGGCATCAATCCGGATGAGTGCGTCGCGATCGGCGCCGCAATCCAGGGAGGAATCCTCGGCGGCGACGTTGAGGGGCTGCTGCTGCTTGACGTTACGCCGCTGTCGCTGGGTATTGAGACGCTTGGCGGAGTGTTCACAAAGCTAATCGAGCGAAATACGACGATTCCGACGAAGAAATCCCAGGTGTTTTCCACCGCTGCCGACAATCAGACGAGCGTTGAAGTCAACGTGCTTCAGGGCGAGCGCGAGATAGCGCAGTATAACAAAGCCCTCGGGCGCTTCCACCTTGACGGGATCGCGCCCGCGCGGCGCGGCGTGCCGCAGATTGAGGTCACGTTCGACATCGACGCGAACGGCATTGTCAACGTCTCGGCGAAAGATCTTGGTACCGGGCGCGAGCAGCATATAACGATCACATCCAGCACGAACCTGTCCAAGGACGACATCGAAAAGGCGGTGAAGGAGGCGGAGCAGTTTGCGGCCGAGGACGCGAAGCGCCGCGACGAGGCGGATGTGAAAAATCAGGCCGACCAAATGATTTACGAGAGCGAAAAGACGATAAGCGAGCTTGGCGACAAGCTCTCGCCGGAGGATAAAAAGTCCGTGGAGGATGCTGTCGCAAAGCTGCGCGCGGCAAACTCCGGAAGTGATCTTGAGGCGACGAGGGCGGCGACGGAGGAGCTGAAGAAGGTTTTTTACGCAGTAAGCGAAAAGCTCTACAGTCAGACAGGCGCACAGCCCGGCGCGGGGGCGGAATCCGGAGCCGAAAATCCCGGCGGCGGCGAATATTATGACGCTGATTATGAGGTTGTGGATGATGACAAATAGTCGCGGAACTTGAATTCACAAATTGTTCACAAAATGTTCACGCAATATACCCTCTGTATAAGGTATAATCTCCGTAGAGAATTGCATACTTTATAAGGAGTATGTACTCATGGGCTGGTCGAAAGATCTTAGGTCCACCAGGCGGGATACCGTCGGGCAACAGCGGGGAGTTTTCCCCGCTGTTGTTTTGTTTATGAGAAGAGGACGATTATTTGGATAAGAAATTAAGTGTTTTCATTGACGAGTCGGGCGACTTCGGCTCAAAAAGTGACACTGATTTTTACTTGGTAGGCATATTGTTTCACGCCCAGGAAGATTCAATTGATGCACCGTTACAGCAATTAAATCAAAAAATAAAGGATATGGATTTTCAAGAATCGCTGAGAGTACATACGGGACCGATAATACGCAGAGAAAAATTTTATAGAAATATTGAGTTGTCTCGCAGAAGGCTCCTATTTCGCGCAATGTATGATTTTTTGCAAGAAGTCAAAGTAAAATATGATATAATATCCGCGGGAGCCGGGCAAAGCCCTTCCCTCCCGCTCAGTGAATATACCATGACGCCGCTTTGCGGCTATGGTATAATATTAATTGATCGCCGTGAAGAACGCTCTGGAAATGTTCTTTCTGCCCGATTGACTGTAGAATTGTTCAAATTATTCCACAGACAAGAGGCTCGGCTTAAGAATTACAGCCAAATCGTAGCTTATTACGACAACGGGCAGGTAGAGCTAAAGAAAATTATCCACGAAGTATGTTCACTCTTGCCTAACCATGTGGAATTCAAAGAAAATCTCAATAATAAGCGGTTGCATCAGCTTATAGATATGATAACTTCAATGGAATTAATTGCGGCAAAGGGCGCCGCGCAGTCAATGTCGAACTCAGAGAAAATGTTTTTTGGCGAAGAGACGCAATTCCGACAGTATTTATCGGAAATACGTAAAAAGAGACTCGCTCTGGCGGAGAGGTGAATTATGGCAAACGAAAAACGCGATTATTATGAGACGCTTGGTCTCGGTAAGGGCGCTTCCGACGAGGAGATAAAAAAAGCTTACCGCAAGCTTGCCAAGCAGTATCATCCGGATGTGAACCCCGGCAACCACAAGGCGGAGGCACGCTTCAAGGAAATCGGCGAGGCATATGAAGTGCTGTCCGACGAGGAAAAAAAAGCGCGCTATGACCAATATGGGCACGCCGGCGTTGACCCGAACTTTGGCGCGGGCGGCGGCGGCTTCGGCGGTTTTTCGGGCGACATTGACCTTGGGGACATATTCGGCTCGATATTCGGCGGCGGCAGGGCGCAAAGCCGCACCGCACCGCAAAAAGGCGAGCGCGTGCATACTTCGGTCGCGATCGCGTTTGAAGAGGCGGCGTTCGGCTGTGAAAAGAACGTGGACATATCTCGCGTTGAATCATGCGACGCGTGCGCCGGAAGCGGGGCAAAGCCCGGAACCTCGCCGGAAAAGTGCGCCAACTGCAACGGAACCGGCGTCGTTACGACACAGCAGAGGACGATTCTCGGCGTAATGCAGTCCACGGCGGACTGCCCGGTATGCCGTGGGCGCGGCAAGACCATAAAAGAGCCGTGCGACAAGTGCCGCGGACAGGGCATGGTGCGCCGCAGAAAGACGATCGGCGTCAAAATTCCCGCAGGAATCGACGATGAGCAAACGATAAGTGTCCGCGGCGCGGGCAATGCCGGGCGGAACGGCGGATCCGCCGGGGATTTATACGTTACGGTGCGCGTCCGCCCGCACGACAAGTTTGAGCGGGACGGCACGTCCGTACTGTTTGAAATGCCCATATCAATCACGCAGGCGGCGCTCGGCACAGAGGCTGAAGTGCCGACACTTGACGGAGCGGTGCGGTATGCCGTGCCGGAGGGGACGCAAACCGGCACGACATTTCGTCTGCGCGGCAAGGGGATCCCGAGCTTGCACGGCGGAGCGCGCGGAGATCAGTTC
>JAITGW010000122.1 GCA_031280325.1 Oscillospiraceae bacterium | reverse complement strand
CTCTTTACCGATTTGTCAGAGGTTGCCGGCGGACGCTCAATCGTGATTGAAAAGACCGAAACACAGCGCGACAAGGTGCTTGAGATGACAATTGAGGAGCTTGATTTGTCTGTGCGCAGCTTTAACTGCCTCAAACGGGCAAACATTAACACTGTTGAGGATCTCATCTCGCGTACAGAGGAAGAAATGATTAAGGTGCGAAATCTTGGAAGGAAATCCCTTGAAGAGGTCGTGCATAAGCTCTCGATGATGGGACTGTCATTGCAGAGCGACGAAAATTGACACAGGAGGAATTTAACTATGCCCGGAACACGTAAACTCGGCCGGACAACTGATATCCGCCGGGCTATGCTGCGCCAGCAGGTGACGGATTTCCTTGACAAAGGCAGGATGGAGACGACAGTCACCCGCGCCAAGGAGATTGCGCCGATCGCTGAAAAAATGATCAGCCTTGGCAAAAAGAACACTCTCGCCTCCCGCAGGAGCGCGCTTGCCTTTATCACGCGGGAGGACGTTGTAACGAAGGTTTTTGGCGGCAATATGCCAAAGGTCGGAGCGAAAAGCTCAAAGGATACCATGGAAGTCACAGGACTTGCCGAGAAGTATCGCGAACGCAACGGCGGCTATACGCGCATCACACGCATTGGGCCGCGCCGCGGCGACGCCGCCGAGATGGCGGTACTTGAGCTGGTATAAAAAACGCATAAACTGCAAGGCTTCCGCAGCGATTGCGCGGAAGCCTTGACGCTTGATGAAATTTTCTTCTTTTTTTAGAAAAAAACTCTTGCAATCCTCCGCGGCGTGTGGTATAATGCAAAAAATCGAATAGGGCGCGCTCGTCTCTGCCACTTATGGCAGAGTGCGGAATGGGGTGAAAATCCCCGCGAGAAGGTCACCGTGAAGCCGGAAACGGATTAGTCGGGAACGAACGGGGCGTGCCGCTTACCTGCCAATTCCGGGTGTAGCGTTCACAATGCGGACGTGCGCGTTTTGCCTGGAGCAACCAGTGGCAGAGCGCGATTTTTATTCCTCCTGCCATGACGCGGAGAGAGAGCGCACCGTTGTGGCAAGCCGGAAACCTTGATGGGCACGGGGTTTTCGGCGAAAATGTATTTATCCTGCGGACATGTAAATACACACGGGACGCGTTTTGCGGTAACGCGCCCCGTGTGTATTTTTGTGGTGTGGAACACATAGTGCCGGGAGCGTACTTTATTGTGACCGTGACATCAGCCGTTCTCCAAGCGCCGGAGAGGGTCGTCCGTCAGACGGAAAACGGTCCACTCGTCCATAGACACGGCGCCGAGAGAGCGGTAGAAATCAATGCCTGGCTTGTTCCGGTTCAGACACCACCAATCAATTCTTCCGTAGCCGCGCAGGGCGGAAAGGCGCGCAAGCTCGGCAAAAAGCGCCTTGCCGATACCCCGCCCGCGGCATTCCGGAAGGACGAACAAATCCTCGAGATAAAGACCCGCCCGACCGAGGAACGTGCTGAAGTTTTGGAAGAACAGGGCGAATCCGACTTCGCGTCCATCCGCAAGGGCAAAAATCACTTCCGCGGCGCGCTTGTCGAACAGCCAGCATTCAAGGATATCCTCGGTTGCCGTAACCTCGGAGAGCAACTGCTCATACTCGGCAAGGGCGCGGATAAAGCTCAGAATAAGCGGCGTATCCTCGCGCACGGCGGCGCGGAACGCGAGTCCCCGGGCGTTTTTTTCAGCAGCTTTCAATATCAATACTCCTTCGAATTGCGAGGCTCTTTTTCAGACCGTGATCCTCCCCATTATCCACGTGAACAGCGGTGCGAGAACGATCGATGGAAGAATGTTCGTAACCTTAAACTTGCCGGCGCCGATGATGTTCATTCCCAGAGCGATTATCATAAGCGATCCGACGCATGTCATCTCGCTTATCGCGGACGCCGACAGTACGGGTGCAAGTATGCCCGCAAGAAGCACCAGCGAGCCCTGGAACACAAGTACAAAGGCGGCCGAGAGCAACACGCCAAAGCCGAGGGTTGCAGCCAGAACACAGGAGGAAATCAGGTCGAGCAGCGATTTTGTGTAAATCATGCCGTGATCGCCGCGCAGACCGGAGTCAAGCGAGCCGACAATGGTCATCGCGCCGATACAGAACAGCAGAGACGCCGTTACAAATCCCTGTGCGATACTTGCCTCGCCCGATTTTCCGCCGTATTTTTTGCCGATAAGCGCACCCAGGCGGTCGAGCCGCCCGTCAAGGTCGAGCAGAGTGCCGATAATTGTGCCGAATACGGCGGAGAGAATCATAACAAGCGCGTTTTCGCCTCTCAGGGCGCCGGATATGCCGAGAATCAGCGTCGCAAAGCCAATTGTGGTCATGACCGCTTTTGTGAGCTTTTCCGGAATTGTGCGGCGGCAGAGCAGTCCGACGCCGCTTCCGCAGAGGACCGCAAGAGTGTTTACGAGTACACCGAGCATATATGAGAACTCCCGCATGTAAAATATTGGTAAAACATGTTTACCGAGCTTCACTGCATAATATTTTATACTATAATCCGTATTTGTCAATGAAATAGCAAAAAAATCATGAGCCGCGGCGCCTTGCCGCGCGCCGACTGTGAATACGACGAAAATTTGGCGAAAAATAGAGAAATATATATGAATTTTTGCGTCATTGACAAACAGCGTCTCCATAGTGTACACTTTCACGCAATACAGATGCAGGAGAAACACATGAACGACCGCTTTCGCATGAACGTCCTAATTATCAGCGAGGCCGAAATGGGCTTGCTGATCGGCACGCTCATTTTTCCGGAACGCGGTTGTCAAGGTGAGTGAGCTGTATTTGTACTGAAACGGTAAAATACGCGCCCGCGGCAATCGTAGGAGGTTGCCGCGGGATTTTTGTATTTTATCGGAAATCAAATCAAAAACGGAGGAAGAAAAAATGTCAGAGAAAACTCAGATCCCTGCCCGTGGCGCATGGGCAAACCCGACCGCCGCCGGTCTCGTCGCGCTTTCCGTCGCGTGCGTATGCTTTTGGGCGCTGCTTACCGGGAGAGTTGGCGCGGGCGCAATGCCGCTTATCGGCGCGTGGCTTTTCGGAGGATTTATTATCCAGTTTGTAGTCGGAGTGCTTGATCTGCGCTCCGGAAACACCGCGGGAGGGAACACATTCCTGTTTTTCAGCGCGTTTTTCATGTTCGTAAGCGGGCTTGAGATGATGCTCAAGTACTCTGCTGCCGCGAGCGGCGCGCCGCTTGAGGGGCAGCTGGACGGTTATGTCTGGGCGGCGCTGACGCTTGTGCTTTGGCTGTGGACGCCGGCGTTCTGTAAAAAATTTTCCATGCTGTCGATTGTCATTTTACTGCTTGATCTGGGTCTGCCGTTCGTGGCGCTGACGGATCTCGGCATTCTCGCGAAAAGCTATACCCACATTGCCGGGTGGGCAATGCTTGCGTCCGGCGCTGTTGCGATCTATCTCTGCTCCGCAATGGTAATAAACGCTACATACGGCAAGAAGCTCTATCCGGTGTTCTGACGGCGGCGGTTCCGACGCGCTTGCGTGACAGCCTCCGCGCGCTCCGCCGAGAGCTCTCCGAGCTGTCCGCTCCAGAGATAGCGGCGTGTTTCGGAGACGATTACGCCAGAAAGCGCAAAGAGTGAAATGAGGTTCGGCAGCGCCATGAGGGCGTTGAGTACGTCGGATATGTCCCACACGAGGCCGAGGGAGGCAACGCCGCCGAAGAACGCGGAGACAACATAGAGAACTCTGTACGGCAAAATTCCGCGCTCGCCGAACAGATATTCGACGCAGCGCTCGCCGTAATATGACCAGCCGATAATTGTTGAGAACACGAACGCGCACAGCGCGATTGTCAGAAAAAGCGGACCTACGAGCGGAATTTGCGCGAAAACGGCGCTTGTAAGCTCACCGCCGGTGAGCATCGTGCCGGCGGAATCAGTATAAGCCGCGGGATTTTTGATGATGCTTGCCACGGCGACAAGCCCTGTGACCGCGCACATGACGACGGTATCCCAAAACGTTCCCGTCATTGATACAAGCGCCTGGCGTACGGGATTGCGGCTTTGCGCCGCGGCTGCCGCAATCGGAGCGGAGCCGAGACCTGATTCGTTTGAGAACAGCCCGCGCGCCACGCCGTAGCGGGCTGCTGTCATGAAGCCCGCGCCG
>JAITGW010000040.1 GCA_031280325.1 Oscillospiraceae bacterium | reverse complement strand
ATATTTCCCTGAGGGTAATCACCGACCATATCCGAAGCGGCGTTATGATGATTTCAGACGGCGTGCTTCCATCGAACGAGGGGCGCGGCTATGTCCTGCGCCGACTCTTGCGCCGCGCGGCGCGGCACGGGCGTCTGCTCGGCGCGCCGGACACGTTTTTGCACCGGGTTGTGGATACCGTTATTGCTGTGAACGAGATTGCGTACCCCGAGCTGCGGGAGCGGCGGGACTATATCATCCGCGTCGTGAAAACGGAGGAGGAGAGCTTTAATAAAACGCTTGACACCGGGATGGAGCTGCTTTCCGGCATAATCGCGGCAAGTGACGGCGCGATTTCCGGGGCGGACGCGTTCCGCCTCTATGATACCTATGGTTTTCCGATTGACCTTACAATCGAGCTTGCGGCCGAGCGCGGAGTGACGGTCGATACGGACGGCTTTAATGAGCTTATGGCGGAGCAGCGCAAGAGGGCGCGCGCGGCGCGCCTTGCAATGGGAGATTTTGGCTGGGAGGGCTTTGATTTCAGCGGCGACAGAACCGAAACGAAGTTTCTCGGATACGACGCGCTGGAGTGTGAAGCCGAAATCACACATATTATCGTTGACGGGGCGCTGACTGACACGGCAATCGCCGGGCAGGAGGCTATTATTGTTCTGGACAAGACCCCGTTCTACGCAGAGATGGGCGGACAGGCGGGAGACCGCGGCGAGATAAGCTTTGACGGCGGCGCGTTTGACGTCACTGACACGCAGAAAACCAAGGGAGGAAAATACCTGCACCACGGAGCGGTGCAAGGCGGAAGCGTCAAGGCGGGCTCAATCGTCTGCGCGAGCGTCGACGCTGTGCGCCGCTCCGCGATTCGCCGGGCGCACTCTGCGACGCATTTGCTTCACGCTGCGCTTATCGAGACCGCCGGCGAGCATATACATCAGGCGGGCTCGCTTGTCGAGCCGGACAGGCTCCGCTTTGACTTCACGCATTTCGAGGCGCTTACGCGGGAGCAGCTCGCGGCGGTGCAGCTGCTCGTGAACTCCTGGATTCTGGCGGGAATTCCGATATGCACTGAGGTTATGAATGCCACGGATGCGAAAAACTCCGGCGCGACGGCGCTTTTCGGCGAAAAATACGGGGACGCCGTCCGCGTCGTCTCAATGGGCGGCGCCTCAAAGGAGCTTTGCGGCGGAACGCACCTTGATAACACCGCAAAGGCAGGCTTATTCCGCGTTATGTCGGAATTTTCCGTCGCGTCCGGCGTTCGCAGAATCGAGGCCGTAACGGGATTGGAGGCGATCTCTGCAGCCGATGCCGACCGTATCGCGCTCGCACGGATTGCCGCCGCGTTGAAAGCAAACGGAGAGGATGAGATCATCTCGCGCATAGAGCAGAGCGCCGACGAGCTGCGTCAGGCCCGACGCGAGCTTGAGAGCTATGCCGCGAGGAGCGCGGACGCGGACGCGCTGGAATATCTTAATTCCGCTCGAGACATTGGCGGAGTGCGTGTGATCACGGCGGCGCTGCACGGCTGCGCGCCGGAGCGCCTGAGACTGCTTGGCGATAAAATCCGGGACAGGGACGCGGGTACGGCAGCCGTTTTCGGCAGCGTTGACGGAGAAAAACTCACGTTTCTGGCGGTTTGCGGCAAGGATGCCGTGGCGCGCGGCGTGCGCGCGGGCGACATCATCAAGGCGGTGAGCGCGGTTGCGGGCGGCAGCGGCGGAGGCAAGCCGGATTCCGCGATGGGCGGCGGACGCGATATATCAAAGCTTGACGCCGCATTGGCGTCGGTTGACGGCTTCATCGCAGAAAAGCTGAAATAAGCCGAAACCGCGGAAGGCGGCATCCGCGCCGCACTATTACAAAGGAGGTTCACTATGTCAGACTGTATTTTCTGCAAAATTATAGCGGGAGACATTCCGTCAGCAAAGGTGTACGAGGACGAGCATACGCTCGCGTTCCGTGACATCAATCCCCAGGCGCCGACTCATATTCTCGTTGTGCCGAAGGAGCATATCGCGTCCGTAGCGGAGATCACGGCGGAAAGCTCTGTCCGCGCGGCGCGCTGCCTTGAGACGATTGCGAAAATCGCGGGGCTTCTGAATCTGGAATCCGGCTTCCGCGTGATCAGCAATGCCGGCGCGGACGCGGGACAGACCGTGCCGCACCTGCATTTCCATATGCTTGCCGGCGTGAGTATGGGCGAGGGGCTGCTTTAATTTTGTAAAATCTAACGGTTAACGCGGCGGCTTTGTCAATCTCATGCTCAGTTTTGGTAAAATCATACGATTGCTATTTACAAAGCGCGCGCCGTGTGATACACTTCTCACAGTTTAATACGCTTGTCACGCGCCGGAATTTTACGGCGCAGCTATGGAATAGGGTGAGATTCCCTGCGAACGGGTCACTGTGATGCGGCGCGGCGCATTTGCCGCCGCCGATAAGTCAGATACGTTGTGACGATGCTCGTCGTTCCCCTCGAAAGGGCGGCGCGTGATTTTCTGTTGTGTATGCACGCTCCGCCGCCTTGGCAGAGCGTGTTTTTTAGCTTTGAGGTAGCTGATATGCCCAAACAAGATACGGGATTGACTCTGCGCGACAGCGAAACGCGCCTTTTGCGCGTGATACGCGAGCTTGAATTTGGAGAGCTGCGCATAATAGTCCAGAACGGCGAACCGGTTCGCGCGGAGGAGATAAGGAAAAGCCTCATGCTGAAGGACGGCGCGGCAAAGCCGAAAGCACAATAAGGAAGCATTCCGTCGAACTTACGGAAAAACCGAGGTTCGGCGCGGCGCGGGAGTATTTTCCCGTGCCGCGCCGGACTTTTTGTTTCCTCAGAGCGTCCTTTGCCCGTTCTGCGCGGCGCACAACCGCGCGATAACAACTGAAAGCACATTTGAAAGGATGATAAATATGACAATCACAAAACCAAACGGACTCCGACGGCTTCTCGCGACGCTTCTCGCCCTGGTTATGCTTCTGGGATTGGGCGCGTTTCCGGCGCAGGAGGCGAAAGCGGCGGCGGACATCACCGTCTATGTCAGTTTCGAGGGGTATAACCTCGGGCAGGGATTCTATATCGAACCCACGCCCGTGACCGTGGCGGCCGGATCAAAGCTCGCCGACGCGTCGATTAAGCTCCTTGCCGACACGGGTCACGAGCAGAGCGGGCTGCCGACGTATCTTGAAAAGGTCAAGGGCTTCGGAGCCGGAGAAGCGGCTGTTTTCCCGGAGTATCTGCCGGCGGACGCGCTTGAAGACTACATAGAGGACGACAGAGATGACGCGCAGTGGCTGGCGGCCGGTGATTATTCCGCCATGTCCGGCTGGATGTATACGCTCAACGACGCAATGGGGCAAAACGGTGCGTCCGCCGAATCCATTGCGGACGGCGACGTTATCCGCTGGGAATTTTCTGTTTGGGGCTTTGGCGCGGATCTCGGCTTTGATTGCAGTCAGGAAAACTGGGGCGGCGACAGCGCGTATTATGTCCGCGCCGACAAAAGCGCGCTGATCCGCGCGCTGTTCACAGACGGCGCGGAACAGAGCGCGGTTGACGACGCGCTTGCGGTCATCATTGATCCCGCGGCGGCGGCGGAGACCGTTGCCCAGGCCGTGCAGAGCATTTTGGATTCCGTGCCCGCCCCGGCGGAGGACTGGATTGTAATCACGAACGCGGCAAGCGGGCAGCTTTTGAATAATCTCCATGCCGCGCTGGACGCGGAGCCGTATAACCAAGGCGGAACGTATGATTACAGCGTCGTTACAAGGTTGAAAATCATGGGCGCGGCAAACATTACGGACTATACGGCGCTGCGGAACGCGAGCTATGCGGCGCAATTCATAAAAGAGCTTGATTTGTCGGGAATTACGGCGACGGGCGCACTCAACGACATGGGCGCGCTGGAAAACGTTCTCCTGCCATCCGCGGCGGCAATAACCACGGCGAACTATTTCAAAAATTGCGTTTCGCTGAAAACCGTAACCGTCAGCGCCGCCACAACAAGCTTTGGCTCGACGACCGCATTCAGCGGCTGTACAAGCCTTGAATCTATGACCTTTCTTGGGAATGCCGCGCCGTCAACCTTTAATTCAGGCACGTTCACCGGCTCCAACAACGCGGACAGCGGCGCGCGCGCCGTCGTTGCTTACGTGCCGGACAAAACCTGCGGCGGATATGAGCTTGAAGCGTTCACCCAGTATTTCGCAAGCGTAGAGGATATAGCGCCTAATCCGTCGGCAGGCGCGGAAGAGTTCGCGGCGTTAGGCGAGGCAATCGTCCGGGCGCAGGCTATCGCGCCGAATGAAGCGCAGTATACGAGTGCGTCATGGAGCGCCCTGCAAGCCGCGGTCAATGCGGCGATCGTGGCGGCGGGCAACGAAAACGCGACCTCTGGCGCCGTGAATCAAGCGAGAAACGCGCTGGAAAACGCGATGAACTCTCTCCAATATTCTTCCGGCAGCGGTGTGAGGATCAAGGTCACAAAGGGCGCGCAGGTCGCGGTATATAAGAAGAGCTATCACTACGCCGCGTTCACGAGCTATCAGCTCAGCCTTGTGCCGGAGCTGTCGGATGATTCATATGACGTGTATTCCGTCGCGCTGACTAACGGCAATTATCACATAGAGGCGAGCATACCGGGCGTTACGGCGAAGTACGCGCGCTATATAACCGTCGCCGCGGCATCTCAAAACGCCACATATACCGCCGCTTTAACGCCCCTCAGCGCTTGGGCGGAGCAGGACAACGGCTATTACGACGCCAATATGTACACCAACCTTGGCGATACGGGCACGGTAAACCTCTCCGCCGGCGGGACTTTTGATTTGGACACGTTCCGCGTGTGGCAGGCGATGGAGGGTGTAGTCAATAACTATTTTATAGAGCCGGATTACACGTTCGAGCTTTTCGGCGACAGCGTGACCACCGAGCTTATCGGCGCTCCGGGGCGCGAGCGGCTTCACATTGCCGCGGTGCAGAGCGGGGTCTCGGTGGTCAAGGTCACTTACGATCCGATCGAGCTTTATAATGCCGCGGGTTCGCCTGTGGCAAAGCTCAACGGCATATCTGACAGCGCGGTCGGCGCGGTTGTTATAAATGTCGGCGGAACCGCCGCCTTTGATACGGGCATAACCGCCCGCAATGACTTCGACGTGTTCTATTTTGACAAAGCCGCGGGTTCGCGCACGTTCAAATTCACACCCGATGCGGGGACGGCGGTGCGCGTACACAAGCCGCTGAATATTTCAGACTGGGGCTCCGGATGGACAGAGTATGAGGAGGATATTGACGGTTCGTTCACCGTCACGCTTTACGAAGGGCGCAATATCTTTGAGCTGAAAAACGGCGGAGAAACGGCGTATTACGTCCTGCGCGCGCACGGCGTGAGCGTCACGGTAGAGAATAAGAACAGGCCGGGTCAGCCGTTTGTCCCGGGCGACACGGCGCAGATAAAAATCAAGGGAATCGAGACGGCTGTTGAGAAGCTGGCGGGCGTATATAATCCGGGATATGGCACAGACCTGCGCCCGCATATCAAATACACGGACGGCACGGCGACGGTCGAAAGCGCGAAGGGCGGTCAGTATTCGAGCCTCACAACGGAATTTGAGGTCGAATACACTATAAGCGATTTGGATAAAACGACGCTCACGGGTCAATATTGGCTCGGTCTTATGGGCGCAGTGCCCGGAGCGCACCGGTCAATAATCTTGAGCGGGCTTTCCGCAAGCATGAACGCCAGCGCGCAGGGGCCGTTCGCCTTCGGCGCGCTTCCGGAAATCAAGCTTATCCCCGACCCGGAGCCGGGAGATCCCGTGACCGTCAGAACGACGTATCAAAAGGACGACACCGGGCTGTATTTCATCGATACCGCACTGAATGTTGAGAGCGACCTGTCAGAGCGTTACGGCTATCGCGACGCGTATAACGGCGCCGCCGCGACCGCGTTGGACGCGCTTGTTGCCGTGCATGTGAAGATTTACGGCGGCAGCAAGGCGCAAATCAACTCAAATCTCGCGGTGAATTCCGTTTCCGGCTCCGTCACAAAATCGCTCGGCGGAGACGCGATGGATGACGGCTTTTCGTTCCTGGTGAACGGCATAATGCCCTATGACGATCAAAGCAATTATGAAGCTTGGGGCTACAGCGCGTATACGGTTCTTCAGGCGCCGCTTGCCGACGGCGACGCGATTCAGTTCGCAAACATGCGCGACAGCTTTTGGACAGATCTTTCCGCATGGTTTGAAAATTCCGCGGAGGAGAGGATTTCAGAGCTTGCGCTTAAACCCGGGGAGGCCGAGGAGCTTACGCTTATGGGCTTTGCGGCGATTTCCTCCTCTTACGGCGCGGATTATATCGACGGCGTGACCGACCCGATTTGGGATGCCGCGATCACAACGCTCCTTGTCGGCGACGACAATGGGTTTGAATACACAGGGGATTTGAACGAGCTGCTCTCAATGACGGATGAGGACGGAAAATTCACGCTGTCTTTCGACGCGCCGGGAACGTATTATGTCACGGCAATCGACGGCGACAGCGAGGAGTATATAATCTATCCCCTGCTCATTGTGACGGTGGAGGAGCAGGCCGCGTGGGAAAAGGCGCTGGGCGACGTACTTGACTATATTTACGCGACGGTTACAGCTCCGTCAGTCGGCTCGACAAACGGGGAATGGAGCGTTCTCGCGCTTGCCCGCGCGCAGTATGAGGCGGATGGGCTGGACGAGTGGTTTGAACTATATCTCACGAATCTGCTCGCGGCGGCGGAAGCGAAGGCTGACGGAAACGGCAAGGTTATCTTCCACTCCAAAACACGCACGGACAACGAGCGCGTTATTCTCGCCCTTTCCGCGCTGGGCAAGGACGCGCGGGATTTTGAGGAGCTGGATTTTGTCTCCGCCCTTTTTGATATGCAGGCGAATGGGCAGCCGCAGTCAGTGTGGCAGGGCACAAACGGCGCCGCGTTCGCGCTCATCGCGCTTGACTCGGCGCAGTATCCCGGCGACGAAATGCGCGGTATACTTGTCGAATGGCTTATTTCAAAGCAGAACGCAAACGGCGGCTGGGCAATCACTCCGGGCGGCGCATCCACGATCGATATGACGGCGATGGTGGTGCAGGCGCTTGCGCCGTACTCGTTAGAGGTGGACGCCGGCGCGGCGGTCGAGCGGGCGCTGGAGTGGCTGCTGGCGCAGTCTCCTGATAATTCACAGGCATTTTCACAGATAATAGTTGCGCTAACGGCGCTTGGCGCGGATGATGAGGACATTGTTCCGTGGATTGACGGACTTCTGGCGTATCAGACGGAGTCCGGCGGATTTAAGAACGTCTCCGCGGACTCCTCCGCGAATCAAATGGCGACGGAGCAGGCGGCGTATGCCCTGACGGCATACTGGCGCTGCAAGAATGATATGAACGCCCTGTATGACATGACGGACGCGCAGGATTTTGGCGGCGGACCGAATCCGGAAGGCACAAATCCGGGAGGAACGGATCCCGGCGGAACACCCGGTGGTGGCGGAACGATCCGTGTGACGTTCACATTCACCGGCGACACGCACCACTATGTCAGCGAGACGGAAAAGGGCATACACACAGAGCAGGTGTGGATTCCGCGCCGCACGGTTACGCTTCCGGCTGGCTCGACCGTCAAGGACTTGACCGACGCGCAGCTTGACGAGGCTGGGCTGGAGTTCACAACAACTTCCGGCGGAGGGTATATCGCCGCGGTGAACGGTTTGTCAGAGTTTGACAACGGTCCGAACTCCGGCTGGATGTACCGTCTGAACGGTATCATCGTCGGGCGCGGTTATGCGGAAGAGGTCCTGCGAAACGGCGACGATGTGCGCTGGTTCTATACGGATGATTACACAAAGGAATCCGGCTATGAGAATGATCACGAGTGGGGCGTCGCTCCCGGCGGAACCGGCGGAAGCTCGGAATCTGGCAGCACAGAGAGCGGATATCTCAATCCGTACATCGACGTGCCCGGCGAAAGCTGGTTTTACGACGCTGTGCAATACGTCACGGAAAACGGCATTATGGCAGGTGTGGGCGGCAATAAGTTCGAACCGCAAGCAAGGCTTACACGCGCCATGGCGTGGACTATCCTTGCCAGAAACGCCGGCGAGGACACCTCCGGTGGTCTCAACTGGTACGCCAGGGCGATGGAATGGGCGATGGCGCAGGGTATAAGCGACGGCGCAAATCCCGGAGCGGATATCACGCGGGAGCAGCTTATCGTCATGCTCTGGCGCTGCGCCGGAAGTCCCGCCGCAGCGGGGACGCTCGGCGCGTATTCCGACGCGGGCAGCGTGTCGGACTGGGCGCGCGACGCGATGGCGTGGGCGGTAAGCGAGCGTATCGTCAACGGGGTCACGGAAACGACGCTCGTTCCCAAAAGGGAGGTAACGCGAGCCGAAACGGCGGTAATGCTCCGGCGCTTCAACGAAAAAATAAAATAAAATCGCTTTTTCATAACGGGAACACGGCAAAAGGCCGTGTTCCCGCTTTTTGCGAACCGCCAGGCGATGATGTAAGTCATACGGACAAAACCACGCGGAATAACCTATACAAAAGCTTTCGGTGGTGATGTGTATGCTGTCAGTAATCTTTTCCCTGTTTCTGTCCAGTCCGTTTTTAATGCTGCGTCTCGATTCCGGAGGAGCGTTCCAAAAGCCGCTTTCTCAAGAGGAGGAACGGGAAATGCTCCGCCGGTTTGCCGGCGGAGACGATGAGGCGCGCAAAATCTTAATCGAGCGCAATCTGCGCCTTGTGGCGCATATAATAAAAAAATATTACACAAGCGAGGACGACCGCGAGGATCTTATATCAATCGGCACAATCGGGCTTATCAAGGGCATAAACACATATAAGCCGGAGAAGAAGGTTCACCTTTCGACATACGCCTCGCGGTGTATCGAAAACGAGATACTCATGTACTTTCGCAGTCAAAAAAAGCTGAGCGGCGAGATTTCGATCGATGACTCGATCGAGGTTGACTCTGCGGGCAACCCGCTGACGCTTATAGACATTCTCTCAAAGCCCGACGACATGATTGACAAAATTTCGGCAAAAGAGAGCGTCGCGCGCCTCTCGAAATACATCGCACAGATGCTTACGCCGCTGGAGACGGATATAATCTTCAATCGCTATGGCTTCGGCGGGCGCAGCCCGAAAACCCAGAGAGAGATCGCGGCAGGGCGCAAAATTTCCCGCAGCTATGTATCGCGCATTGAGACGCGCGCGCTGGGAAAGCTCAAACGCAGGTTTGAGGAGGACGATAAATAAGCGGCGCGCGCCTTTTCCGCGGAGATAATTCACTGGAGGAGACAATGCACGCTCCTCCCGTCCGTTATTTTTAGT
>JAITGW010000192.1 GCA_031280325.1 Oscillospiraceae bacterium | reverse complement strand
CTCGACACCCTCACCAAAACCGAGCGCGAGGTGTTCGATTTGTACCGGGAGGGATACCGCGCCAAGGATATGCCGGGGCTGCTGTTCCGCTCCGAAAATACGATCAAAACGCACAACCGGAATATCTACAGCAAGCTGTATGTGTCCTCGCGAGAGGAATTGCTGGGCTTTATGAAAATGATGAAGGACGAATCAGGGTACAGTGTATAGTGTACAGTGTACAAATGAATCGAGATTTGTACACTGTACATTGTAATTTGTACACTGCGAACGACTGAAAGGAGTGAACAAGATGAATGAGCATCTTGAACCGTATATCACACAGGGCGAGCCGGAAAAAGCGGAGCGCAGTTACATTTGGCATACCGCCGTTGGTTTGCAGCAAGTGGATGGGCTGGAGCCGTCTGACTATCTGATCAAAACGGCCAATCAGAACATCAACGGCGACATTACCATAGACGAAGCCGGGCAGCTCATCGAGGGCTATTATAAAGCCCGCCCCGCGCAGAGTGATGAGAGCCGTACCGAGGAGGCCGACAAGGTTTCGGCGCGGATCGCCGCCCTTCTCGCGGAAAAAACCTTTTCCTTCTCGCCGGTTGAGTACATCGCCATCCACCGCAGACTGTTCGAGGGCATCTATAAGTTTGCGGGGAAAATCCGCGATTGGAATATCAGCAAAAGCGAGTGGGTCTTGGACGGCGCAACGGTCTATTACGCAAGTGCCGGGAGCATCCGTGATACGCTGGACTACGATTTCTCGCAGGAGAAGGCGTTCTCTTACAAGGGTCTTTCCCTGCGGCAGACGGCGGAGCATGTCGCCAAATTCATCTCCGGGCTGTGGCAGATTCACGCTTTCGGCGAAGGCAACACCCGTACCACCGCCGTGTTCGCCATCAAGTATCTGCGTACCTTCGGCTTCGACGTGACCAATGATATTTTCGCCGCTAACGCATGGTATTTCCGCAACGCTCTCGTCCGCGCCAATTACAACGATTTCAAGCAGGGCATACACACCACACAGGAATATCTGAATCTGTTTTTCGGCAATCTGCTTTTGGGCGAAAAAAACGAATTAAAAAACCGCGCTTTGCGGATTACAGTGACAACCGATGTCCCTGTAAATGTCCCTCAAAATGTCCCTGTAAAATTGACGTCCAATCAACAAAAAATTCTTGAAATGTTGAAAACGGACGGCGACGCGACCGCCGTTCAAATCGCGGAGCAGCTCGGCGTGACCGACAAGACCGTCAAGCGCGGGCTTTCCGCGCTCAAGGCGGCGGGACTGATCCGGCGTGTCGGCTCGGATAAAACCGGACATTGGGAAGTGGCGCGGGGTGCTGCCGATGAATAACGAACGAGTCTATCAGATGCCCTTTTCCAGCGTCTACCCGCTGCTTGTGCAAAAAGCGAAGTGCAAGGGGCGAAGCAAAGAAGAAGTGGATACCGTCATTTGCTGGCTGACCGGCTATGACGAGAGCGGCTTGCAGGCGCAGCTTGAAAAACAAGCCAGCCACGAAGCATTTTATGGCGAAGCTCCGCGAATCAATCCGTGCGCCGGTAAAATCACGGGCGTGATCTGCGGCGTTCGCGTAGAGGAGATTGAAGACCCGCTCATACAGAAAATCCGCTGGCTGGACAAGCTGGTGGATGAGTTGGCGAAGGGCAGGCCGATGGAGAAAATTTTGAGGAAATAGGAGAAACCGATCATGGATTATCTTGTTATCGCCGGAAGTTCTGCCGCCGTCTACATATTCATTGTCGTCGCCATCCGGCTGTTCGGCAAAAAGGAGATCGCCCAGCTTTCGGTGATCGACCTTACGTTCATCCTGCTCATCAGCAACGCTGTGCAAAACGCAATGGTCGGGCCGGACACATCTTTGCTTGGCGGTCTTTGCGCGGCGGGAACACTGTTCGCTGTCAATGCGCTACTAAAATTTCTTCTGTACCGTTTTCCAAAGCTGTCGGGCGTTGTGCAGGGACACACGGTTATGTTAATCTACGATGGCAAGGTGCAGACGGAAAACCTGCGCAAGACTCGTATCAGCATGGAAGAGCTTGAGGAAACTGTGCGGGAGCACGGCGTCCGTGAAATCAGCGAGGTGAATCTTGCTGTTTTAGAAGTGGACGGTAACATCAGCGTGCTGTCCGACAATTATCATGAACAGACCAGCCATAAACGAAAGCGGCGGGAAAAACAGCAGTTGTGAGGGAGAGCAGATGAACAATACCTATGAATTCACCGCCGCCATCCAATCCTCCGAGGTCGGCAAGGGCGGGGCGTATGTGGTCTTTCCGTGTGATGTCCGGCAGGAGTTTGGCAAGGGGCGCGTGAAGGTTCACGCCACTTTTGACGGCGAGCCTTACGACGGCAGCGTTGTGAATATGGGCGTCAAGAACGCCGATGGTTCGATCTGCTATATTATTGGAATCTTGAAAGATATCCGCACCAAGATCGGCAAGCAGCTCGGCGACATGGTGAAGGTTACGATAAGGGAGCGTGAATGATATGTGGCAATGTCCGAATTGCAAACGTGAATTTAAGGTTGCGGAACAGCACCACTTCTGCACCATCCCACCCAAAACTATCGAAGACTACATCGCTGTGCAGCCGGATGGTATCCAGCCGCGCCTAAAAGAGCTTTACGCCGCGATCAAAGCCGTTTTACCGGACGCAACAGAGAAAATCGCCTACCAAATGCCGACGTTTTGGCATGGGCGCAATCTGATCCACTTTGCGGCCTTCAAGCACCATATCGGGTTGTATCCCGGCAGCGAGGCAACCGGCGTTTTTGCCGATAAGCTCACTGCATACAAAACCAGCAAAGGCACGATTCAGTTCCCGCACAAAGACCCGCTACCACTGGAGCTGATCACCGAAATCGCTGAGTGGTGCGGAGCATATAATGCAGTCACGAAGGGGCGGACGGCGGCTTTTGGCAAGGAGGATTCACCGGCATGATTGAATTTCTGATTGTCGGCGGCGGCGGTTTCATTGGCTCTTGCCTGCGCTTTGGACTGACCAAGCTGACCGCAGAGCTGCCGTTTGCCGTTCCTGCCGGAACGCTACTCTCCAATGTCATCGCCGGTTTGTTCATCGGCTTCATCATCGGGCTGGAGCAGCAGTCG
>JAITGW010000212.1 GCA_031280325.1 Oscillospiraceae bacterium | reverse complement strand
GATCGCCACCAAGTATCCTTATGACATCTGGGTGCATGGTCAGTCCGGTATGGCAGACGCGAAGAGCATTCTGGGTCTCATGCTGTTCACGCTTGAGAAAGACCTTAAGCTCGTCGTTGACGACGGGGCCGACACCAAGGCGCTCGAAAAGGACATCGCGGAATTTCTGGCATAAATCCGCACGCACACCCAAAAAAGCGCGAAGGAGGGGTAATCCCCCTCCTTTTTTGTCGCGCGGTGTGTGATTCAGATCATTTGCAGACATCCAGATACGCGCGCCGCGACGCTCTACTTATATATCTCTTCTTTTGACGCGATAGCGATTCCGCGCCCTCTCAGCACTTTTTCGGCGCCCTCGTTATCGGCCACGCGCAGTATGACGAACGCGCGGTCCTCTCCGTGCGCCACAAACGCATAGAGATATTCGACAAAAATCCCGGCGTCGCTCAGCACACGCAGCGTGTTTCCAAGCGCGCCCGGCGCGTCGTCCACACTCACAGGCAGAACCTGGTTAATCCGCACTGCAAATCCAAGGTCAGTCAGCACTTTAAGCGCATCGACCGGGCGGTCAACTATCACGCGCAGTACGCCGTAATCGGCTGTATCCGCGATTGACAGCGCGCGCAGGTCAATCCCCGCCTGACCAAGCGCCTCCAGCACCTCCACAAGCTTGCCCTGCTTGTTCTCAACAAAAACCGACAGTTGATCTATTGCCATTTTCGCTTCCTCCTTCTACAGCTTTCCGCCGCGGTTATCAATCACGCGCACTGCTTTCCCCTCGCTTCGGGTAATTGACTTCGGCTGCACAAGCGTGACCTTCGCGGCAATTCCAAGCATGGATTTGAGCTTATCGACGACCTCGCGCTCCCGCATTTCAAGCTTGCGCACCTCGTCGGAGAACATCTCCGGCGTAAGCTCAACGCGCACTTCAAGCGTATCGGAATAGTTCACGCGGTCAACGACGAGCTGATAGTTCGCTTCAAATCCGCAGTTTATAAGCACGGTCTCAATCTGCGACGGGAACACGTTTACGCCGCGGATGATGAGCATATCGTCGCTCCTGCCCATGGGTTTTGCCATTTTTACAAGCGTCCGGCCGCAGGAGCACGCCTTGCGCGAGAGAACGCAGATATCGCGCGTGCGATAACGCAGCAGCGGAAACGCTTTTTTTGAGATTGAGGTAAACACAAGCTCGCCCTTTTCCCCGTCAGGCAGCACCTCTCCCGTTATCGGATTGATTATCTCCGGAATGAAATGATCCTCGTTGACGTGCATACCCGTCTGCTCCTCGCACTCAAAAGAAACGCCGGGTCCGGAGATTTCTGTCAGCCCATAGATGTCGTACGCGCGGATTCCAAGCCGCTGTTCGATGTGGCGGCGCATTTCCTCGCTCCACGCCTCGGCGCCGAATATACCCGCTTTGAGCTTAATCTTGCCGCGCAGTCCCATTTCGTGGATCGTCTCGGCGAGAAACGCCGCGTAGCTCGGCGTGCAGCACAGGATCGTCGATTGAAGATCCGTCATGAACTGAATCTGCCGCTCCGTGTTGCCGGATGACATCGGCAGCGTCAGCGAGCCGACAAGGTGTGACCCGCCGTTAAGCCCCGGCCCGCCGGTGAACAGCCCGTACCCATAGCTGACATGCACCACATCTTTATTCGAGCCGCCCGCCGCGACTATCGCCCGCGCGCAGCACCGGTCCCACAGGTCAATATCCTCCTGTGTGTAGAACGCGACGACACGCTTTCCCGTCGTGCCGGAGGTTGACTGCACGCGCACAGTGTCGGAGAGCGGCACGGCAAGCATTCCGTAAGGATACGCCTCGCGCAGATCGTCCTTTGAGATAAACGGAAGCAGCTTCAGATCGTCAACCCCGTGAATATCCCCGGGCTTCACACCCTTTCCGTCCATGAGGTCACGATAATACGCAACGTTCGCGTACACATGCCGCACCTGCTCCGCAAGAAGCTTATCCTGGTGCGCGCGCATTTCATCGCGGGACATCGTCTCCCACTTTTGTTCATAATAGCTTGCCATTGTCATCACGTCCTTTTATGTATTTTTGTCATCAGGCGGGTCTTTGCCCGCTTTTAGGTCTGCTTTCCGACTGTGAACGCGCGTTTATTCAGCTCCAGAAATTTCGCGGGCACAACAGCCTCCAGCGCGCGCTCCCACGCATCGTCCGGAAACTCGAAATACCGTGACAATCTTCCCATTAGGGCGATGTTCACCGCCTTGGCGCTTCCCGCCGCCTCCGCCGCGGAAAGCGCGTCGAACGCGTCAATATCCGCGCCAAGCGCCGCAAGCTTCGCGGCTAAGTCTGCGGGATAGCTCATCGCCCCGGTGATCACCGGCATCGGTGAAATTCTCTGCGTATTGGTGACAATTTTGCCGCCCGGCGCAAGATATTTCAGCCACCGCGCCGCTTCAAGCAGCTCGAACGAGACAATATAGCCGGCTTCTCCCTCGTCAATCAGAGGAGAGTATACCTTGTCGCCAAATCGCACATATGTCACGACGCTGCCTCCCCTCTGGCTCATCCCGTGAACCTCCGAGACCTTGACGTCAAACCCCTCGTCGATGAGCAGCCTGCCGAGCAGGCGGCTCGCGAGCAGACTCCCCTGCCCGCCGACGCCGACAATCATTACATTTTTCGTTTTCACGCCTTATCCTCCCCGTAAACCGCGCCGAACTTGCACAGCTGCGTACAGACGCCGCAGCCAACGCACAGCGTGGCGTCAATCGTTATTTTACCGTCGTCAATCGAAATCGCGGGACAGCCGATTTTCATGCAAGCCTTGCAGGAGACGCATTTTTCAGCGTCAATCGACAGCGGTTTTTTGTGCTTCACCGTCTTGAGCAGCGCGCACGGACGGCGCGATATGATTACGCTCGGCTCGTTCGCGGCAAGCTCCTCCCGCACGGCAAGCTCGCTCGCCGCGAGATCATACGGGTCAACGACGCGCACGCGGCCGATGCCGACGGCGCGGCACAGCGCCTCAAGGTCGATCTTCCCTGCCGGATCGCCCTTGATATTCAGTCCCGTCGTCGGATTCTGCTGATGTCCCGTCATTCCTGTAATGGAATTGTCGAGAATGATGACCGTACTTGCTCCTCCGTTATATGCGATGTTAATAAGTCCCGTAACGCCGGAGTGCATAAACGTGCTGTCACCGATGACCGCGACCGCCTTTGCCGCTTTTTCATTACCCGGCGCGTGATTGAAGCCGTGCAGCCCGGACACGGAGGCGCCCATGCAAATCGTTGTGTCCATCGCAAAAAGCGGAGCCGCCGCGCCGAGCGTATAGCATCCGATGTCGCCCAGCACTGTCGCGCCGTTCTTCACAAGAGTATAGAACATCCCCCTGTGCGGACAGCCGGCGCACATCACGGGCGGCCGCGCCGGAACGTTTTCCTCGATTGCCTTGCCGTCCGGAACGGGATAAGCAAGCTTCCGCGCGATAAGCCTCTGCGTAAACTCGTCGTCAAGCGGGAACAGCTCCTTCCCCGTCACCGCGATTCCAAGCGCGCGGACGTGCGTTTCAATGATCGGATCAAGCTCCTCAACGACGATAAGCTTTTCGACCTTTGAAGCAAAGCCGCGGATCAGCTTTTCGGGCAGCGGATTGACGATTCCTAGCTTCAAAACGGACACATCGTCGCCGCAAACCTCCTTGACGTACTGATACGCCGTACCCGACGCAATGATTCCAACCTTTGTCCCGCCCCACTCGACGCGGTTGAGAGACGACGCTTCCGCCAGCGCGACCAGCTTTCGCGTGCGCTCCTCGACAATCGGATGGCGGCGCTTCGCGTTTCCGGGCATCATGACATATTTCGCGATGTTTTTCTCATACGGAACGATCGGCGGTACTTCTCTCTCCCCCGTCTCCACAACGCTCTGCGAATGCGCCACGCGCGTGCATACGCGCAGCAGCACAGGCGCATCAAACTCCTCCGACAGCTCAAATGCGTACTTTGCCATCGCATAGCACTCACTCGAGTCCGACGGCTCAAGCATGGGCAGCTTTGCCGCAATCGCATAGTGGCGCGAGTCCTGCTCGTTCTGGGATGAGTGCATTCCGGGGTCGTCCGCAACGGCGATGACCATACCCGCGTTCACGCCTGTATAGCTTGCGGTGAAGAGCGGGTCCGCCGCGACGTTCAGACCCACATGCTTCATGCCGCAAAAGCTCCTCCGGCCCGCGATAGACGCGCCGAGCGCAACCTCCATCGCAACCTTTTCATTGGGCGCCCACTCGGAATATACCTCGTCATACGTCGCAATGACCTCCGTGATCTCGGTTGACGGCGTTCCCGGATAGCTAGACGCGATGGACAGTCCCGCCTCGTACAGCCCTCGGGCGACGGCGTTATTGCCCAGCATTAGCTCTTTCATAAAATGCCTCCTATTTCAGCTTGACCTTCATAATTAACAGATTATCGATAAGCGAAAGCACCGCAACCGCGGTGAGCAGCAGGAACGGCACAAGAAAGCTGCTCGTCGATTCATAGAGCTTTGCCGACAGCGTCGCCGCGAACGGCGCGGGAACAAGCAGCAGGTTCATGATTCCAAAGTTGCGCGTAAAGTTTTTCGTTCCGAAAAATCCGGAGGTAAACACGCTCGAAATCGTCGGCGCAAAGCCGTATGAAAAATAGCACAGAGCAAGCCCCGCGGTGCCGAGAGCGGCGCTCTCCGTGAGGATTCCGAAAACAATGACTAACGGCGCGAGGATCACA
>JAITGW010000115.1 GCA_031280325.1 Oscillospiraceae bacterium | reverse complement strand
CATTATCGCGATGCCGGCGGCGATTGGCATCAGCGTCATGGCGCACCCGATCTATAACGCGGTTTACGGCGCGGGCGATGGCGGCGCGCTGCTGCGCGTGTTCGGACCGGCGAGCTTTTTCTGTTGTATGCAGCTTTATACCACGGCGATGCTTCAGGCAAGCGGGCTTGAGCGCGCGCCGATGATAACCTTCCCGCTTGGCGGCGCGCTCATGCTTGTCATTGATTACATCCTTGTCGGAAACCGTGAGATCGGAATTCTAGGATCGCCATATGGAACGCTCGCGTGCTTTGCGTTTATCACGCTGATGAACTTTATCATTCTTGCGGTGAAGTCCCCGGCGCGGCCCAGGCTCATTAAAACGGCGGGCAAGCCGCTTGTTATCGCAGGAATTATGGGCGTTGCGGCATTCGCGGTTCACGGACTTTTGAGCAGGCTGCTTGCGGGGAACGGGCGCGGCATCGTCACGCTGCGCCTTTTGGGAACTGTCGCCGTCGCCGCGATGGTGTATCTTGTGCTGATCGTTTATACAAAAACGATCACAAAGGAGGATCTCGCGCTTGTGCCGCGCGGCGACAAGCTGGCAAAGCTTTTAAGATTATAACAAAAACACTGGAAATGACGAATTTTTTGCACAAAAATTTTGGCGATAGAGATATTTTCGTAAAAATTTACAGAAATTTTGAGTTTTTGCTTGCAATACGGAGGAAAACATGCTATCTTTTGAAAATGCTGAAAAATACGGCGTGGACGGTCTGCGGCGAATCGTAACTCTGCTTCGCGGCGAGGGCGGATGTCAATGGGATAAAGAGCAGACGCACGAATCAATCCGGCGCAACTTTATCGAGGAAGCGTATGAGGTCGCGGAAGCGATTGACGAGAAGAGTCCGGAGCATTTGCGTGAGGAGCTTGGCGACGTGTTGCTTCAGGTGATTTTTCACAGCTCCATTGAAGAGGATGCCGGAAGGTTTGACCTTGATGATGTTGCCGACGGTTCCGTGCGAAAGCTGCTTTACCGTCATCCGCATGTTTTTGGGGACGCTGAGGTATCAGGAACTGATGAGATTCTTGCCAACTGGGACGAGCTTAAGAAGCGTGAAAAGTCCCATGAAACGGTTACGGATTCGATGAACGCCGTGGCACGCTCCCTGCCCGCGCTTTGGCGGGCGGAAAAGGTTCGGAAAAAGGCGGCGAAAGCCGGCTTTGACTTCAAGGACGCGCGAGCGGCGATCGCGCATCTGCGCGATAAACTGGACAAGCTTGAGCGCGCGGCTGCGGCGGGAGAGACGGATACTGCGGAGCGGGAGCTGGGCGACGTGTTGTTCTCAGCCGTGAACGTGGCGCGAAAGCTCGGACAGGATCCGGAGGCGGCGCTGGGCGCCGCGACGGACAGGTTTATCGCCCGCTTTGATGCGGCGGAGGCTGCGGCATCCGAAAAAAACCTTTTGCCGCAAGACTTAACCGCGGAACAGCCGGACAAGCTTTATTCAGGGACAAAATTGCATTAAGGGGCGGGAGACTTGCTCTTTAAGATAACAAACTAGGAGGATAATCATGAATAAAACGGATCTCATTTCAAAGATTGCGGAGACTTCGGGGCTGTCGAAGAAGGACAGTGAAAAGGCGTTGGAGGCGACGCTGGACTCTATCACCCAGGCGCTTGCCGCGGGCGACAAGGTGCAGATCGTCGGCTTCGGTATTTTTGATGTCAAGCAGCGCGCGCCGCGTATTGGCCGCAACCCCAAGACAAAGGAAGCCATAAACATTCCGGAGACAAAGATTCCCCAGTTTAAGCCCGGCAAGGCGCTGCGCGAGGTTATTGCGAAATAACGACGCGTTTGTCACAGATATTGCGGGCGGCGTTTTGTGCACTTGGCGTAGCTTCGCCGGACGTACAAAACGCCGCCGTTTTGTCAGCGCGCGGAGGCACGAGAAAATATGTGAGCGGGGAATACGGGTTTGCCTGCGCGGGATTTTTCCGCGGGAGAAAATAATGCGTTTAGACAAATATTTAAAGGTTTCACGGCTTATTAAGCGACGCACCGTTGCCGCAGAGGCGGCAAGCGGCGGGCGCGTTACCATCAACGGACGTGAGGCAAAGCCTGCAAGCGCCGTGAAGACAGGCGACATACTGGAGCTGCGTTTCGGCGCAAGGCTGGTTCGCGTGGAGGTTGCGTCTGTTGACGAGAGGACGCGCCCGGGAGACTCGTCGACAATGTACAGGGAGCTTTGATGAAAAAAAGACGCTTCAAATGGGATGTGCAGTATCTATATTGGGGGATGACGGCGTTCTGCGTGATTGTCGCGGCGAGCGTCTGCTTCCTTTTGTTTACGCACTGGAGAACGGGCGTACTCTACGCGGGAATACTGCTGAAAATCCTGTCTCCGGTGCTGTATGGGCTTATAATTGCGTATCTGCTCACGAAGCCCATGCTCTTTATAGAGCGGACGCTGTTTCGCTGGATAAAGCCGCGCGGCGCGCGCATAACTGAGCGGAGAGCCGCCGCACTGCGGCGTGGGCTTGCCGTTGCTCTGACGATACTCCTTGCGATTACGGCGCTTGCCGGCGCGCTCGCCGTGCTTTTGCCGCGCCTGTACACAGGCATTGAGGAGCTTTTGGAGAAAATTCCCGGATATTACAATACAGCCGTCGATTGGGTGGAAAAAACGCTTGCAGGCAAGCCGGAGCTTGAAACGCTTGTGTTCAACGCGATCGGCAATGTCAGAGACTGGCTGTCAGACTGGCTTGACAAGGACGTTCTCGGGCAGATTGACAAGATTGTTATCAACGTGACCTCCGGCGTAATTGGCGTGCTGCGTGAAATCCTGAATTTCCTCATAGGAATCGTCATGGCGGTATACATCCTCTATCAGCGGGAAATGTTTGGGGAGCAAATCAAAAAAGCGCTTTGCGCAATTTTCGGACCGAAGCGGGCAAAAGGCGCGGTATCGGGCATTCGTTTTCTTGACCGTACCTGCGGAAGCTTTATTATGAGCCGCCTGCTTGACGCGCTGATTGTCGGGGTTGTGTGCTATATCATTTTGGTGATTTTTGCGATTCCGTATGCCGTGCTCATTGCCGTCCTCGTCGGGATAACGAATATCGTGCCGTTTTTCGGGCCGTTTCTCGGCGGAGTTCCATCGGCTTTTATACTTTTGCTTGAAAGCCCGATCAAATGCGGGATATTTATCATAATTATCGTAGTGATTCAGCAGCTTGACGGAAACGTTTTGTATCCGCGTATACAGGGCGGCTCCATTGGCTTGTCCGGGTTTTGGATACTTTTCGCGATATTGCTCTTCGGAGGCTTAATGGGCTTTTGGGGCTATATTGTCGGTGTGCCGATCTTTGCCGTGATCTACAGCGCGTGCCGCGGAGCCTTACACCGCAAGCTGGCAATTACAGACAAGAACCACGGGGAGGAGTGCGGCGGCGCATCCCCGCCATCTCACAACCCGGATGAGCCGGGTGAATTATGATACAAAAGTACGCGAAAGCCATTATACGGCGTTTTCCGGAGGAGACGCTGCGCTATATCGTTGCGGGAGCCGCGACGACGGCAGTAAATTTTCTGGTGTTCACACTGCTTGCAAAGGCTGCTGGCGTTGACGATAATGCCGCGAATGTCGTTGCGGTTTCGCTGGCTATACTGTTTGCGTATGCGGCAAATAAGCTGTACGTATTCCGCAAGCGCGCGGATAGCGCACGAGGACTCGCGCTGGAGTTTTTGAGTTTTGCAGGCAGCCGGCTCGCGACGATGGCGTTGGAGATTTTTGGATATATGCTGCTGGTGCGCGCGCTTCACGAGGAGCTTGCGGCAAAGCTTATTACTCAGATCGCAGTGTTTGCGGCGAATTATATACTGGGGAAGGTCTTTGTGTTCAAAAAGCAGGGATAGCTTACGAAGGCGCAACAGCTGCGGGTATATTAGCCGCAGACGGCGATTTTTTGATTTTTATTGCCGCCGCGGAGCGCTGTGCGTGCGCGAAGCAGCGCACATGTTACTTTTAGCGCTTTGTCTGACCAATATTAATAACGTTTTTTCGGAGGGGGAACACGAACAAAACGCGTTCCCCCTCCGAGCCGTATTCCGCTGCAGAAACGACCGGCGCGGCTTGTGACGCGGCGGCAAGACATCCGCGCTATCTCTCGAATATTATCGTTGCGAGAGCGGCGTAGATAGTGTCCTTGCTTGCAATGTCAGGGTATCCTGCGACGATTGCAAGAAAGCCGCCCTCGACCTCGATAAACCAAGAGTCGGCCTGAAGTGAATTATTTCCGGCGGATACCGACGCGTCGGCGGATACGGCGGTTCCGGGGATCATCACCGAACCGTTATCGGAAAAATCAGTCCAGTTCGGGACATGATATTCAAGAAATGAACCTTTTTTCGCGGCGATTTCGCCCGTCTCAAGCGAGATGTCGATGAAAGCGTTTTTGTCGCGGACAAGATATGTGACATTGCTGCCTCCGTCGGAAAGGATTTCGAAAACCGCGCTGTCAATGAGGATAGAGAGCTGTTCGCGGCCGACAGGGGCTGCTATTGTTTGGCGCGTTCCGGTCGCCGGAAGCGTGGCGGAGGTAGTGGGCATCGGAGACTCGAAAACCGGAGTGGAGGTTCCGATTTGAGAGACGGTTTCCGGGGGAGTTGAGGGCGTGAGCGGCGGAGTTGTTGCTGGCAATTCAGAAACAATCTGAGAACCATCAACGACTTTTCCTGGTATAACAGAAATAAATAACGCGGCGAGCAAGGCAATACATAGAAGCACGGAAGCGGCGGCGCCTAGTTTCTTTCTCATAGCGATCCCTCCAGTTTTACAATCGCGAGACCGATACGGCGGAGCGTTTCCGCTCGTCCGAGTATCGCGGCGATTTCAGCGGCGCCGCCGGGAGTAACGGATTTGCCGGAGACGGCGATTCGCACGGGGTACATGACAAGCGCATTTTTGGCGCCCATACTCTCAGCCAGGGCAATAAGCGCGTCGTACAGAGCGTCGCGCGTCCAATCCGTCAGAGCGGAAAATGCCGTGAGGGCGTTTTGCAGAACTCTAAGGCTGATTGCTTCATCAGTTTTTGACTTTTTGTGGACGTACATTGATGCGTCATAGTCCGGCAGAATCTCGAAAAAGTCCAAAAGCTCCGGAATTTCGGCAAGCGTCGAAAGTCGCGGCTGCAAAAGCTGCGCAAGTGCGGCGACAGGTGCGGTCTCCCGCGTCACTACGGAGCGTATGTAAGGCTCTGCAAGGCGGGAAAAATCGGCTGGGGAGAGGGCGCGGATATATTCACTGTTAAAGTATTTGAGCTTTTCCGTGTCGAACACGGCCGGAGATTTTGATATGCCGCCGACCTCGAACGCGCTGCACAGCTCTTTCAAGGAGTAAATTTCGCGCTCGCCTCCGGGACTCCAGCCAAGCAGCGCGACATAGTTGACAACGGCGTCCGTGAGATATCCAAGGTCGATCAGATCCTCAAAGGAGGGGTCGCCGCGGCGCTTGCTCATCTTGTTTTGCTTGTCGCGCATGACCGGAGGACAGTGTATATACTCCGGCGGAGTCCATCCGAAGGCATCATATAGCAGGTTATATTTTGGTGTGCTGGACAAATATTCACTCCCGCGGACAACATGCGTAATGCCCATGAGGTGGTCGTCAATGACATTTGCGAAATTATATGTCGGCAGTCCGTCGGATTTGAGCAGAACATTGTCGTCAAGGCTCTCGTTCGGTGTGATTATTTTACCGAAAACAGCATCCGTAAATGTCGTTGAGCCGCCCTGAGGGATGCGCTGGCGAATCGCCCCTCCTTCGCGGTAGGCGGCGCCGCGCGCTATGAGAAGCTCTGCATACGGTAGGTAAAGCTCCCGGCGCTCCGACTGAATATATGGGGCGGCGGGGCCGCCTACATCCGGTCCCTCGTCGTGGGTCAGACCGCATTGCGCAAGCGTTTTATAAATCAGGTCCACAGCGCCCGACACCTCGCGCGCGGAATCCGTGTCCTCAATGCGCAGGATAAAAGTCCCGCCGTTCCGCCGCGCTATGAGATAGGCGTACAGCGCGGTGCGCAGGTTGCCCACGTGCATATACCCGGTCGGGCTCGGCGCGAAGCGCGTGCGCACGCCGCCGCGCGGGATTTTAGCCTCATTATCGGTAAACCAATCTGACATTGAAAGTTCTCCCGTAAAGATATTGACAGAGGAAAATGCGCGCTACGGCGCGACAAAAGAGCGGCGCTCGAAATGACCGGCACGGATTTTAGCCTCTGATTTTCGCAGAAATATCGGCCGCGCTTACTCAAAACGGCGGGGTATCGTCATCGAATTCATCATCGGAGCCATCGTCATAGCCGTCAAATGAGTCTTTCTCGGGCGAGTAGGGAATTTCGCCCGTGGGGTTATATTTACTGCGGCTCCACTGCTCGGGCGTCATGAGAATCTGCCGCCCCTTACTGCCCTCATACGGGCCGAGAAAGCCGATGGTTTCAAGCTGGTCAATGATTCTCGCGCCGCGCGCGTAGCCCAGCCGCAGTCTGCTCTGAATCTTGGAGGTTGACGCCTGACCGGTCTCGTAGATAACCTTGACAGCCTCAGGCAAAAGCTCGTCAAACTGCTGCGTTTCGTCAGGAGCGTCGGGCTTGTCCTCCTTGTCATACGCGGCGTTTTCAATTTCCTTCATAATATCGTCGGAATATTCCGCCTCGCCGCCCCGCTTGACGAAATCGACGACCTCCTCACGCTCCGCATCCGTGACCCCCGTCCCCTGAACACGCACCGGCTTACTGGCGCCGGAGGGCGGCGCAAAGAGCATATCGCCGTTGCCGACAAGCTTGTCGGCCCCGCCGCCGGAGTCCAGTATAATGCGCGACTCCAGCGCGGAAGAGACTTTCAGCGCGATCCGTGATGGGATGTTTGCTTTCATAAGTCCCGTGATCACGTCCGCCCGGGGGCTTTGCGTCGCGATTACGAGATGAATTCCGGCGGCGCGCCCCTTTTGCGCCACGCGGACGATCGACGCTTCCACATCCTTGCCGACGGTCATCATCAAATCGGCAAGCTCGTCGATGATGACGACGACCTGCGGCAGGGGTTTTTCGGGATTCTCGGCGCCGGGGCGGGAGATCGCCTTGTTATACCCCTCAAGATCGCGGGCGTTAAGCTCCGCCATCATGCGATACCGGCGCTCCATTTCCACAACAGCCCACTGAAGCGCGCCGGCGGCCTTCTTAACGTCAGTTACGACCGGGACGAGCAGGTGCGGTATGCCGTTGTACACGCGGAGCTCGACCATTTTCGGATCGATCATGATAAAACGAACCTCTTCCGGCGCCGCCTTATACAGTATGCTCAGAATAAGCGAGTTGAGGCATACGGATTTACCGGAGCCTGTCGTGCCCGCGACGAGCATATGCGGGAGCTTTGCGATGTTGCCGACGATTGCCTCGCCGGAGATGTTTTTCCCGATTGCGAACGTAAGCTTGCTTTGCGCGCGCGTAAATTCCGACGATTCGATGATGTCGCGAAGATGCACCGCGGATACGACTTTGTTGGGCACCTCGATCCCTACAGTGGAAATTTTGTCCGGCATAGGACCGATGCGCACGCCGCTCGCGCCGAGGGCAAGGGCAATATCGTCCGACAGGTTCACAAGCCGGGAGAGCTTAACGCCCGCCTCAAGCTCAGCCTCGTACCTTGTCACGGAGGGACCGCGGGTTGTGTGAGTGATTTTGACGTTTACGCCGAAGCTTTTGAAGGCGGATTCCAGACGCTGGCGGTTGAGGCGCATTTCCTCCGTAGCATCGAACGTGTCTGCCTTGCCGGCGGAGAGCAGGGAGAGCGGCGGAAAGGCATATCCGCCGTCCGACGCCGGCAAATCGGGGATAATGAGCGGTATGATATCTTCTTTTTTATCATTTTTGGGCTTGGATTCAGTGGATTTTTCAGGTTCAGCCGACTTTTCGCGCGCGGCGCGGCCCGTGTCGCCTGAGATGTCGGGTACGACAAACGGAGAATCGGGCAGCGGCACCGCGCCGCCGCCGGGGACATGCTCGTCAATGAACGGAATATCCAGCGAAATTCCGCCGCGCTTTGTTTTTGTGTCCAGCGTCGGCGGCGAGACCGCGGGGGATTTGTACGGGTCGCGGCGTGCGTCGTCGCCGCCGATCGGAATATCTATCGGCTGATTGCGCCGCCGGCGTGCGCGAGGCTCCGCATCGGCGTCGTATCCGGGTACAGGCCGCACAGAGTCAGTCTCGCCCGGCACGGGCTTTTTTCGGTGGATACAGCGCGTGCGGAGCGCGTCTGCAACTTCAAACGCGGTGCGCCCGACGGAGGTGAGCGCGAAGAACAGCGCAATAATCGCAAGAGCGATGGCGGCGCCGACGGTTGAAAACAGAGTCTCGAACGATACGGACAAAAAACCGCCGAGAACACCGCCCGCCGTGCCGATCTGCCCGTCGCTCCAAAGGCGCGGCAGAAACGTTTTGTCCCATATATAGTCATACCGGCAGACGAAAAGATGAATCATTGCGGTGATGATGATAGTCAGAACAAACGCGGATAAGACGCGAAGCCGCACCGGGCGGCCATTGTGGAAGAACAAAATCACGGCGGAGAGCAGCAGCGAAAGAG
>JAITGW010000001.1 GCA_031280325.1 Oscillospiraceae bacterium | reverse complement strand
CACCGCCGATGGCTGCCAGAACGCGCCGACGAGATTTTTGCCCTCGTCGAGATCCACGGCTGTTTTGCCGCCGACAGAGGAATCGACCAGCGCCACAAGCGTCGTCGGAAGCTGAATCACCCGCACTCCGCGCATATAGGTCGCCGCGGCAAAGCCCGCAAGGTCGCCGACAACGCCGCCGCCGAGCGCGATTACGGCGTCCGCGCGGGTCATGCCTCCGGCGGCGAAATCGTGGTACAGCGTTTCTACTGCGCCAAGGCGCTTATGCTCCTCCCCGGCGGAAATTACGCTCTGACCAAAAGGTATGCCCGCGCCGGAGAGCGTATCGCAAACGCGGCCGAGATGCAGCCGCTCAAGATTTGTGTCCGTGACTATGTGACAGTATCCTATTCCGAGCGCGCGCAGCGAGAGCGGCAGCGCGCCGAGCGCGCCGGGACCGATTTTTATGTCATATTCCCGCGACTCCGCCGCAACGCGAAGCGTTTTCATAAGCCGCGCTCCCTGCTTGATTCCAGAGCGCGCGCAAGCTGGTCGGGGCAGGAGGTGCCGCGCCCCCGGCAATCAATTCCGCGCAGCTTTTCTATGGCGGCGTCAATCTCCAGCCCCTCGACAAGACGAGTCACGCCCAAAAGATTTCCGGGACAGCCGTCGTAAAAGCGGACGGAGCGAACGATTCCGTCCTGAACGTCAATGTCAATCCTGGTCGCGCAAACGCCGCGCGGAACATAGCTCGTCTTCATCGCAGACCTCTTCCATAATTGTATGCAAATTTAATGTATATGGTATCGCAATAACAGTCTCATGTCAAGCGGTATATTCCCGGAACCGCACGAATAGATTATTGTGATAACGGCATGCTCATTTACAAAAGCTGTTTTGGAGGAAATGCCATGAAAAAACCCTTGAAATCGCATAAATCAACAGCGCGTCTGCGCGCTCTCGCCGTCGGCGCGCTTGGAATCGCGCTTGCGGTATTCGTCACGGCAAAAGCGGTTTCCGCGCCCGCGGGCGAAAGCCTTGCGCAATCCGCGCTCGCCGGACTTGCGGGGCGGGGCGCGGAGTTTTTATTCGATATGGAACTGTCCGCGCCCGACCTGTCCTCCCTTACGCTTGAATCGCTGCTGTCGGGTCAGTCAAACCATGAGGAAATTCCCGATGACACGGACTCCGCTCCTTCGGCGGAGCACCCGCCGGTGCTGTCCGAAAAGCCTCTGCCCGCGCCGATATTCACGCCCGGCGCGCAGGAGACGCAGACCCCGACGCCGCGGCCGACGAGTGATCCCGGTCCCGGCTCGCTGTTCTACGAGGGAGAGGCTCTCCCTCCGCAGAACAGCGGCGTGGATAACTCTAAGCCCATATCAGGCGCGGGCATTACAATCCGCAACAAAGACAGTGTTCCGGCCGATATTGACGCCGTTTTGAAAACGCCGCTCGACGTCGAGCTTAAAATCGGCGGACCAAGCGTGCTGATCATCCACACACACGGCAGCGAATCGTATTCCATGGACGCGCCGGGCGAATATGAAATGACCGATAACTACAGAACCGAGGACAAGGAGCATAATATCGTCCGCATAGGCGACGTTCTCGCGGAGGAGCTTGCGCGGCGGGGCATTTCGGTGATTCATGACCGCGGACTGTATGATTATCCCAGCTATACCGGGGCATACGGCCGTATGCTGGAGGTCGCGAAGGATTATCTGAAAAAATACCCGACCATAACAATGGTACTCGACCTGCACCGCGACGCGATAACCGCCGCAGACGGCACGCAATTCAAAACAATCGCCGACATTAACGGCGACCGGTGCAGCCAGATTCTGTTTGTCGTCGGTTCGAACGGCTCCGGGCTTGAGCATCCGGAATGGCGGAAGAACCTTAACTTCGCGCTGCGCCTGACGAGCGAAATGAACCGCTCGTACCCGTCCCTCTCTCGCGCCGTGACTATATCAAAATATCGCTATAACCAGCATTTGACGCCCTTGTCGCTCATCGTCGAGGTTGGCACTGCCGGCAACACTCTCTCGGAATCAGAGCGCGCGATAAAGTATTTCGCCGAGGTCTACGCAAACGTGGTGCTCGCGGAATAGCCTTTTGCCGCATTTTTGCCAAAGGCGCCGATTTCGGCGCAACAGAAAGCGCATAAAAATGGAAGCGCCCGTTTCTGGCGCTCCCTCCGTTATCTTATTGCTGCAAAAACGGGCTGTTCATTTCCGCCGCGCAATGGAACCAGATTGCGCACTCCATCCTCTTGCGGAAAAGCGCGCAGCCAAGTTCGCTCACTCCGTTTATGTCTCCGCGCTCGTGTATTGCGTTTGCGGCGCAGCCGCCGGCGCAGTACAGCTTTGCCCAGCAGCTCTGACACTCCTCCCGCCGCGCCACGCACTCCCGCCGAAACAAAAAGTCCGCGCGCACACCGGAGAATATGTCGCCCGCGGCATACTCTGTCTCTCCGACGAGCTGATGGCAGGGATACAATGTCCCCTCCGGCGCGACGGCAAAGTATTCCGTGCCGCTGCCGCAGCCTCCGAGACGCTTTGGCAGGCACGGTCCGTTTTCAAAGTCAAGCATGTAGTGATAAAAGCGGAACTCACGTCCCTCCCTCGCGCGCTTTGCCATTTCCAGCGCGAGGATCTCATACTGCTCGTACAGCGCCGGCAAATGCCCGTCTCTTATCGCCAGCGGGTGGTCGCGCGGCAGTACCGCCGGCTCCATCGCAAGCTCCGTGAAGCCGAGGTCGGCGATGTGAAAAATGTCTCGCGCAAAATCAAGGTTCGCCGCGGTGTATGTCCCGCGGACGTAATAGCTTCGCGCGCCTCGTTTTTCGCGAAAACGCAGAAGCTTAGGCAAAATCAGGTCATAGCTTCCGCGCGCGCCGCTTCTTCGCCGCGCGTCGTGGATCTCTCTCCGCCCGTCGAGGCTTAGGACGACGTTTGAAATCTCGCGGTTGCAAAAGTCCGTTACCCCGTCATCGAGCAGAACGCCGTTCGTCGTCAGCGTAAATCGGAACGTTTTATTGTGACCCGTCTCCAGGCTGCGGGCATATGCGACGGTTTCCTCTATAACTCCGAAGTTCAAAAGCGGCTCTCCTCCGAAGAAATCAACCTCGAGATTGCGCTTTGATCCGGAATTTTCCACCAGAAAATCAATCGCGCGGCGCGCGACCGGCGCGCTCATGAGCGCCGCCTCCCCGCGATACTCCCCCTGCCCCGCAAAGCAGTAGTCACAGCGCAGGTTGCACACGTGCGCGACGTGAAGGCACAGCGCCTTAATATCCCGTCGCGCCATGCGCTCCGGCGCGACCGAGGGCAGCTTCGGCACAAAAAGCTTGCCGGAATCGCGCAGTGCGGCAATGTCTCGCAGCAGCTCATCAATGTCGCCGGGCGAAAGCTCCGGACGAGCGCGGGAGAGCGCCGCGGCAAATTCGCCTCCCGGCAAAAGCTCGAACAGGGAAATCGCCTCCCGCGCGGCGTCGTCAACGATATGTATCGACGCGCTGTTGGGATCTACGGCGATGTTTTGTCCGAAAAGAGTGAATTGATGGGTCATTTCCCGTTCCTATCGTTGGGCAAGGCAAAAATAATGAGGTTCAGCGCCGCCGTCCCCGCAAGAAGGATCGACGAGACAAGGGCAACTGCGGGAGTGATGTCCATAAGAGCCGACCAGTCACGTATTCCCGCAAGACGGCTGCAGTAAAGTATTTGCAAAAACAACGCTGCGGCGCAGGCGGCGGCGCTTGCCGCCGAAAAAACGAGCCGCCGCTCCCTCGGAAATTTTCCGCGCAACGTCAAGACAATAACGGGAAGCGCCCAGGCAATAAGTCCCAGTATCAGGCTTCCAAGATTCAGCAAGCCGTATGCCGCCGGTATGTTCATTAATTACCTCGCCCTTCTCCAGTTAAAAAGCGCCGTGTCAGCGGCGCTTTTTGAGTCATTTCTCCTGATTCTCGCATGGCTGGTTCGCCACGCTGTTAGAGGTCTTGCAAGCCGACTGGCAGGAGGTCTGGCATTCGCCGCATCCGCCGTTTTTCGCCGATTCGCACATGTCGCGCGTAACTACCGTCTGAATTCTGCTCATTTGGAACACCTCGATTTCTAGTTGTCTTTATATCATACCACACCGCCGCAGCCGTGTCAACCCGGGCAATAAGCCGGGCAGCGCGTTGTCAAATAAAGCCGACGATTGCCGCCGCCAAAAATCGCAAAATGAAAAGCCTCTTGCAGAAGCGCTGAGACTGCATTGTGCGGGAGTTCGTACAGAGCAAAACCATGAAAAGGCGTCGGCGACGTGTTGAGCCGCCGCGTTGCTCCTATTGCTCTACATACTCCGCGCCGCGCACGTCAAGCACAGTCAGCGAAGTCAGTCCAAGCCGTAAATACGTCGCTCCGAGCTCCTCATATTCCTCCAAAACCCCGACGCACTCGACCCAATCGTCAACGGCGGGATATTCACCGTCCCAAACGATCTCCAGTCCGCAATCGCCGTCCGTGCCGCAGCAGCCCGGGCCATAGCGAATGACGTAGTAATATGTCTCACCGTTTCTTTCCCATGTATAATTTTTGAAAAGCCCCTCATATTTTATCGTTTTGCCGAGATAGTCGGCGGGGTTAATGTAAATATCGTTCATTTGCGCGACGAACATCTTTTCCCTGATCTCAAACACTTCGTCTGATAAATCAGCCGGCTTTGGAATTTCGCCCTGAATATTAACGGCGATTGAGCCGTTTCCGTTTCGGGCGGCTTCGCCGGCAGACGGTTTGGCGCAAGCCGACAGCAGAAGCGCAAGACACGCGAGCGGCGCGATTAGCTTCTTCATTTTTTTGATCCTCCCTTTAACTTCGTTTACCGCCCAAAAGAGCAGGAAAGCGATGATGTTGATGATTACGACGCTCGCGCCTGTCGGCGTGGCGTAAACATAACTGATAACCACACCGGCGAAAAAGCAAAGCACCGACACGGCGGCGGAGCAGACCGTCACGCTTTTCCACCACTTGCAAAGGCGCATAGACGTGAGCGCGGGGAATATTATAAGGCTCGAAATGAGCAGCGCGCCCATCATTCGCATACCAAGAACAATCGTTATCGCCGTCAGAAAAGCTATAATCATATTATACGCGCCGATTTTCACGCCAGTCGCCTTTGCGAAATTTTCATCGAACGTAACCGCGAAAATCTTGTTATAGAAAAACGCAAACAGCACAAGCACAGCTGCCGCCAGCGCGATTGACAGCTTAACGTCTCCCTTGTTCATCGCAAGGATAGAGCCGAAAAGATAATTGCAAACGTCGGTGTTCAGCCCCGTTGTAAGCGAGATCACAACAACGCCGATTGCGATTGCTCCGGTAGAAATCAGCGCTATCGCGGCGTCCCCTTTTATCCTGCCGCTCTCGCTTATCCGCAGAAGCAGAAACGCCGCCAGCACGCACACCGGAATCGATATTGTAAGCGGAGCCAGGTTCATCGCCGTCGCAATCGCAAGCGAGCCGAAGCCGACGTGGCTCAGTCCGTCCCCGATCATCGAATAGCGCTTCAGCACCAGACTCACGCCGAGCAGCGCGGCGCACAGCGCGACAAGCAGCCCGACGATTACCGCGCGCACGAGAAACGCATATGAAAACATCTCAAGCAAAGTGTTAATCATTGGTGGCGCCGCCTTCCCCAACAAATGATTTTCCGGCTTCGGTTTGCAAATAGTCCGCTGTTTTGCCGTAAAACTCCTGTTTTGTCCGCAAATGCAGAATATGGCTTGCGTACTTCACCGCGCTTTGGATGTCGTGCGACACCATGATAACAGTCAATCCCGTGTCTCGGTTTATCCGCTCAATCAAGCGGTAAAGCTCCTGCGTTACGCGCGGATCCAGCCCCGCGACGGGTTCGTCAAGCAGCAGAAGCTTTTTCGTGGCGCACAGCGCCCTCGCGAGAAGCACCCGCTGCTGCTGTCCGCCCGACAGTTCACGATAGCAGCGATTGCGCAAGCTGTCGAGTCCGAGCCGCTTGATGTTTTCGTCGGCAATCGCCTTATCGCGGCGGGAATAGAACGGCAGGATACCCCGCGACGCGAGCCGCCCGGACAGCACGACCTCATACGCGCTCGCGGGGAAATCCTTTTGCGCCGCTGTCTGCTGCGGCAGGTATCCGATTTCGCTTGCCAGCAACCCGTCACCCGTCAGAACGCTTCCCGACTGCGGCGTTTTAAGACGCAGCAAGCCTTTTATGAGCGTGGACTTGCCGGAGCCGTTCTCTCCGACTACACACAGATAGTCACCGCTGTTTACCGTAAAACTCAGCCCGCACACTGCGATGCTGCCCTCATAGGCAAAGGACGCGTCCTGACAAGTGATCAGCATTTTATCTCAGCGCCTCCTTTAATGCTTCGACGTTCGCGTTCATGATGTCAATGTAGGTCTTGCCCGCCTGAAAATCATCGCGGCTTATGTTGTGGCAGGAGTGAAGCTCCAGAACCTTCGCTCCCGTATCCTCCGCAATTGTCTCCGCCATTTTCCCGTTAGACAGCTCAATATGGAACACAACGGGGATCCTCTCCTCCCGTATCTTGTCTATCAAGAACGCCACGGTGGCGGCGCTGGGTTCCGTTTCGGTTGAGCATCCGGGGAACGCCGCAAAGTAATCAAGCCCGTAAGCGTCCGCAAAATAGCGGAACGGGAATCTGTCGCCCAACACAATCGTTTTCCGCGCCGCTCCCTCTG
>JAITGW010000198.1 GCA_031280325.1 Oscillospiraceae bacterium | reverse complement strand
AGTGCGCGGAGGAGAGGAAACGCGCGTCGTCTCCGAGCTTTATGAAATAATCGGCGAAACAAACGCCGTTTCCGGTGACGCCGTATATCATTATAACGGACAGCGCATGGCAGGACGCGAGTCCGTTAACGCCACGCTCGTTGCGATACCGGTCATCCTGCTGATTCTCCTGCTCTCAACCGGTTCCTGGTTCGAGCCGATACTGTATCTCGCGTCAATCGGCGTTGCGGTTCTGCTTAATATGGGTATGGGCGTCATTTCCGGCGAAGTGTCGTTCATCACAAAATCAGTGGCGCCGATTTTACAGCTTGCGGTCTCTCTGGATTACGCGATTTTCCTGCTGAACGCCTTTGAAAAATACCGCGCGGAGTCGGCTTCTCCCTCCGAAGCGATGAAAAAAGCCATGGCGGCAGCCGTGCGCAGCGTATCCGGCTCCGCCGCGACAACGCTGTTCGGCTTTCTCGCGCTGTGCTTCATGAGCTTCAAAATCGGACCTGATTTGGGACTGAATCTCGCGAGCGGCATTGTGTTAAGCTTTGTCTCAGTCATGGTTTTTCTGCCCGCGGTTACACTCATGTGCTATAAGCTCCTCGACAAGTCGCGTCACCGCCCGGTGATTCCGGCGCTTGGGCGGCTTGGACGGGTTCTTGCCAAAATACGCATTCCGGCGCTTATAATAACCGTAATTCTCGCCGTGCCGAGCGTCCTCGCCGCAAGTCATATGGAGTTTGCCTATGGCGCCGGCGGCTATGTCTACGGCACCCGGCCCTACGCCGACGCCGAAAAAATTGACGGCGCGTTCGGGCGCTCTACGCCGATTGTCCTGCTTGTGCCCCGCGGCGATACCGCGCGCGAAGCCGCCCTATCCGACGAACTTGAAACCCTTCCGCACGTCACGGGCGTTGTCTCGTATGCCGAAACCGTCGGCGCTGCAATTCCTCCGGAGTTTTTGGACAGGGACCTCGTCTCGCAGTTTTACTCGGAGAATTACGCCCGGATAATCGTATATACCGACACCGCAGCCGAAGGAGAGGCGGCATTTGCCGCCGTCGAGGGCGTTCGCAGCCTTGCCGCAAAATATTACGACACATCGTATTCCTGCGGAGAGAGCGCAAGCCTCTATGATATTCGTGATACGATCACAAGGGAAAGCCGCGTTGTGAACGCGCTTGCGATCGCGGCAATCGCGCTGGTGCTGCTTGTCGCGTTCCGCTCTCTTTCGCTGCCGGTTATTCTTGTGCTTGCGATTGAAGTCTCAGTCCGGATAAACGTATCGGTCAGCTATTTCACAGGCTCGACGCTGTTCTACGTCGGATACCTCATCATAAGCACCGTGCAGCTTGGCGCGACGGTTGATTATGCGATACTTTTCGCCGACCACTATATGGGCGCGCGGCGGCTTTTGCCGCCCGTAGACGCACTGCTGACCACATACCGCGCGGCGCTCAAATCCATTCTGATCTCCGCCGCAACGCTGACTCTTGCGGGGCTGGCGCTTTGGGCGACATCATCAAATCCGATCACAAAGACTCTTGGAGCGCTGCTTGCGCGCGGAACTGTGCTGTCAGTGCTTACGGTCTGCTGCGCACTGCCCGGCGCGCTTTGGGGGCTTGATAAAATCATCCGTAAAACAACGCTGAAAGGACGTTTTTGACATGAAATCAACAAAAATCACGGCACTCCTGCTTACTCTCACGCTTATTTTCGGAGCTGTGACACCGGCTGCCGCCGCTCCTTCCGCGCCGGAGCGTTTTTACCGCGAGGAGGCCGTTTACGCAAAGCTTACCGCATCCGGCGGCACGCGCGAGATATACGCAGTGAACACCCTTCACATTCCGTCCGCCGGTATTTATGAGGATTACGGCATATATACGGACGTGCGCAATCTGACTGATTTTGGCGAAATCGCGCGCAGCGTCGGCGGCGTCAGCTTTCGCGCCGACGCCGGCGCCTTCTATTATCAGGGCACGCTGCCGCCCGGCACGCTTTTGCCGTGGAAGATCGCGGTCGGCTATACGCTCAACGGCGCGGAGACCGCGCCGGAAACGCTCGGCGGAGAAGCCGGCTCGCTCGCCATACACATCACAGTCTCTCCGCGAGACGGCTCGCGCTTTGCGGAATACTACCTGCTGCGCGTCACGGTGACGCTCGACAGTGAACGGTGCGCCGATATTTCCGCGCCGCAAGCGTCCGCCGCAAGCGCCGGCACAAACCGAATACTCACTTTTACAGTCCTGCCCGGCGCGGAGGGCGCGTTCGATATTGCGGCGAACGTTTCGCACTTTGAGATGGCGGGCATCGAGTTTGCCGCCGTGCCTTATACAATGGACATCGAGTTTCCGGATTTAAGCCCGCTTACAGAGCGCCTGGCGCCGCTCACGGACGCAGCCGCGCAATTGAATCGCGCGGGGCGAGAGCTGAAAACGGGCGCGTCGTCGCTCGCTTCGGGCAGCTATGAGCTGACTGACGGAGCGGATTCGTTCGGGCGCGTATTTGAGTCCGTCGCGGCAAAGGGCGCGCAGCTGAACGCGGGCGCGGACAGTCTTGCGGCGATGCTTGAGCCGCTTCTGCCGTCGCTGCCCGCCGAGCAGTCCGCAGCAATTCTGGAAAGCCTTGCGCATTTTAAGTCCGGCCTGTTCGATTACACGGACGGGATTGATTCACTGAGCAAAAGCTATAGCGGAATTTCCTCCGGCATTTCCGGGCTTGCCGGCGGGCTTCGGCGCCTTGGCGCAGTCGCGGGTAAAATCTCCGCGGGACTTTCCGCGCTGGACGAGAGCGCCGGAAAAATCCCCGGTGAGCTTGAGACTCAGATCGACGAAATCAAATCGGCGTATACAGTCGGCAGCTTTGCTCCCGTGTCGTTCGTGTCTGACAAAAACACCGATACAACAGCCGTGCAGTTCGCCATGATCACCGACAAGATAGAAAAGCCTGTGCTGACCGCCCCGACTGAGCCGGAAGCGCGAAGCCTTGCGTTTTGGGATCGTTTGATTAACTTATTTAAGTAATTCAGGTTTTTATTACCGCCGCGCGGCGCTTGTTTTTCCGGTATTGCGAGGAATACTATACGGCAAAGGTATCCGCGCGGCCTGTTTCGCGCCATACCGAATTAAACGGTAAACCTCCTATCCTTACCTGCCGCGCCACAGGATGTTTATTAATCTTTTGTGCCGGCGGCGCGGCGGCGGAACGGATGTTTACATGAAACACATAAAAAAAGCTGTCGCGCTTCTCCTGCTCCTGTCGGCAATTGCCTCTCCCTCTCCGGCGCTTGCCGCGTCGGGAGCGCACACTGTCTCCGCGGGAGATTCTATGTGGAAAATCGCCGTGAGGTATCAGATCGGGCTTGCCGAGCTGATACAGGCAAATCCGCAGATCAAGGATCCCGCAAAAATCACCGTCGGACAAAAAGTAAATATTCCGAATATC